>CANQAC010000011.1 GCA_947589345.1 uncultured Akkermansia sp. | reverse complement strand
TGCGTCGTCCAACTGCTCAATCGAATCGAAAGACGTCTCGGCGCCAATCGCTTCGCCGCTGTCTTCCGCTCCATTACCACCGATAATGGCTGCGAGTTCGCCGACTCTGCCTCTATTTCTTCCTCCTGCCTCGCCACCAACAAAGCTCGTACCGTCCATTACGTCGCCCACCCCTACTGCGCCTCCGAACGCGGCAGCAATGAAAATGCCAATCGCTTCATCCGTCGCTTCTTCCCCAAGGGCTCGGATTTCTCCCGCGTCTCTCAAACAACTCTCAACGCCATCGCTCTCTGGATGAATCGCTACCCTCGCGCCATCTTCAATGGCAAATCCGCCTGGCATATGGCTCATCCCTTCCGTCACTATTTTACCCCTCTCTTCGCTTGACCTCAACTCTTTCTGTCATATGTTGCATTTGTTCTTGCAATTCACAACGATTCCCCAAAAACCCGCCCGCGGGATTGCTCCTCACGGGCAGTTAAAACAATGAAAGGGGGTAACCAACCACCCCAACGCACAATATTTAACTCTGTCTCGGGGAGCTTGTCAATCTTTTCCTTCAGCGCAATCGGACAAAAAAGTTGCCCGCCGGAAAAGTGCAGCAACACCCGGCGGGCAAGAAAAGCGCAATGATACAAACCAATGCAGGTTCAATATAGGGAAATACGCGGCAGAAAGCAATACTTTTTTCGCGAAATTTCCCGCCGAAACGCGCCATAGGCACGCACTATCCCTCAGGTGCGAAGCACAGGACCAAGATCACTGTTTTCTTCAATGCGCAACATTTGGATATCACGGACGGATGCTTTAAACCAAGGCCACTGATTTGCCATCTTTGAAGTAGCCATGACGCAGGTAACAGCATTCACCTTGTCAGAGTCTCCAAAGTAAACAGACCCTTGCTGCCAAGAAAAGCCTTCGTTCTTGAGGAATTGCTTGATGTCGGCATAGGCATTTTGCCACGATTGCTTGCCATACGATTCCTCCAGTTTAGCTGTATCAAGGTCAAAGGTTATCGCGTACATGAGTGCATGCTACCGCGATTGTTAAGGGAAGTCAAGCATCTTTTCAGCAAAAATACCACAGCGAAAGGGAATTGGTGACTGGAGGCGTTTCGTCAATACCGCTCCGTTTTCGCACCGCATTTTCCTGCGCGGAGCGGGCGGATTCTTTCGTAGATAGGTACTGCTGGCCGTCTTTGTTTACGCATCTCTTTCCGAAAGAGATATACAAGGGAAAAAGGGGGAAAGGGAGGCATTGGGGGTTGAGGATGGGGGAGTTGTGAATGAAGCGTCGGGCGGACAGAGGTCAAATAACAGAGGGGGAGGAGTTTCGTCAATGGGCGTGGTTGCCGTCTGGGGGGACGGTTATTTTGGGAAAGTTAAGGAAATTGGGGGGCGGGGGAGGGGGCGTTTTTAGTTATTTTGCAAGGGGTGATGAATTTTTTGAAGGAATGATGACATTTTTTTCTTGCGGAGCGGCATCTGTTTGGTAAGATACAAGATACGACATACACGTGCGAACGTAGCGCGGGGGCGCATGCGTTGCTGTGTTGTCGCGTTCACTCGGCAATTACTATCTTTCGTTCATATCTATGAAACTGCACTTACCCTCGCGACTTCGCAAGGCTCTGTTGGCGTGCCTTGCAGCGTTGGCTGCCCACCGCCGTGTTCCGCGCACGGTATCCACGGGTACAGCTCTCCTAGGTGTCTTCTCGCTGCTATGGTCGGCAGCTGCCCGGGCAACCGCCCAGCAGCCGCAGGCTTTGCCGGGGGATGCCGAAGTGGTTCTGAGCGAATCCCAGGACGGGGCCTCTGCTCCGGCATCCGGGGTGCAGCTCTTGAGCGATGGGGTGCAGCTTCCTTCCACGCGCGCGGAAGCGGGCGCGCAGGGCGAGCCGTCCGGCGCCGTTTCCCCCCTTCCCGGCGATCCCTCTTTGGCTTCCTCTGCCGATGCCAACTCGGCTCAGGAGCCTTCCATCCAGGCTTCTTCCTCCCTCGCTTCGGACGCCCCTGCCGAGACCTCCGAGCAAGAGATGGACGCCCCCCTCCTCGCCACCATCGCTTCCTCCGGCGATGAGTACGGCATCATGCCGATTGATGAGCCGGCGGCAATTGCTTTCTCAGAACCGGGTTGGGGGGATGAGCAGACAGACGCTGAAGAGACAAATTCGGTTACGACCAATAATATCGATTTCAACGTTGGATCCGGTTCTTTCACTTTTACCGCGGATGCGGCGGAGTTAAACATACGTTTGTCCTCCACTGTAGGTTCAACCCCAGGCACGCCCGCGACGGTTTCGTTCGTAGCCGGAACTGCAGGCAATTCATTTGCTGCGGTGTACGTGACCGGGAGCAACCGCTTCAAGATGGACACCAGCTGCCAGCTGGACACAGCCGCTCTTTACGTGGGAGGCGCGGCACAGCTGTGGCTTAGCGGCGCGAACTATGGCGAATCAACCGCTATTGGCACGGACTTGCACTTGGACACCACGACATGGACTTGCGGGTGGAAAGATACTGGTGATGGTACAAACGATGCCCTTCGGGGAGCGGTACTGGCGTTGGAAAGCAGCTCCATCAACACCACGGGAAAACTTACCCTTCATGGTGATGCGAAAATAGCTTTAATAAAGGCTTCTGCTCTCACTGTGGGGGGCATTGATGGTGGGGGTTACATTTTAACTCTTGCAGGTGGAGGCAGTGGCACTCGAACGTTCACATTAAACGAAGGTGGAACGTTGAAGAGTCTGGATGTGACGGGGGGGATTGGTGTCGCCATTGCCACGGGAAAAACACTGACACTGAATGAGGGAGGCACAATTGACGGGCTGGTGACCGGAGAAGTGCAGCTTGGCGCCGGACAGAAGCTGACGCTCTCAAGCAACGGGCTGGATTATAACGGGACAACGCTCACTGTTCACGGTTCCAATGACGCCGATATCGATGGCGTCGATATGACAGGAGAGGGGATCTTCCTTCTACGCGATGGCGCTACAGTTACGATAGCGGGTTACCTGAATGCTTCAGGACTGACGGTGGGACTTTGGGGAAGCGAGGGCAAGACGCAGACACTCACCTTGGCAAAAGGTGGTGAAATCAAGGGATTTATCAATGAATGGGGTGAGAAGAGTAGCGGGTGTTCAATTGTCCTTGGTGGGGATCTTCTCTTCTCCGATAAGGAGATTCATAAGACAAACAGCGGCTCGTTCGCCATTAAGAAACTTGACAGCAACAATGTAGGCGATGTTTACCTCGTGTACAAATATGAGGAAACCCAAGCTTTCAAGCTTAACTCTCTCGCAGAAGTTGAGAGTGTCTTTAGTTTTACGGATGACCAGGCAAGACAGCAAGTTAAAGTTGGAGATGATGTCGGCTACGGTATTTCGACAACAGGGAACATGACCTTGACCGGTGGCGGGACACTGAGTCATGACTTTGTGTTCAAGGGTACTGGATTGACATTGTCTGAGGCGCAGACATACACATTCGAGGGCGGACTGAAATTGGACGGTCCATCGTTGGAGCTTTCCGGTGGAGCTACCGCAACGGTTGCCGGGGTGATGAAGGTCGGTTCCGGCACGATTACGATTGGTGACCAGTCGACGCTGAAACTCACAGGTGGTCTTGACCGGGTGAAAGGTTATGAGGAAACGGTTAAGATCGAGGGCAATGGTACGCTGGATATCACGGGAGAAAATGACGAGAAGTTTAGTCATTTCCACACGGCGGGCACCGTCACGGTGAAAGCTCACATAACCGCTGAAGCCGCTCATCCGTGGGCGTTTATGGAGGGTGTGGATATTGATGGCGCGTTGGAAGCAGATGGAGGCGAGCTCTTCTTCACCGGCAGCAACACCGTGGAGAATTTCACCGTGGGTACGGCCGGACTTACGAAGCTGAATTTTAATGATGAAAATGTGGCATCCACGTTTAAATCAACAGCGCAGGACGGGGTGAAGGTAGGTACCTTGAGCGTGCAAGGCGGCACGGTGGGGTTGGAAATGGACTTGACGCTCACCAAGGGACTGATCAACGACACTATCACTGAGTACTTGCAAAAGCTCACTGTCACGGGAGATCTCACGATTGCTAATGACGACGAAGACGATTCCACAAACTACAACTACAATGCCGGTCTTGAGGTCACAGGGGATTTTACCAAGAGCGGCAAGAGCAAGCAAATTATTGGTGGCGGCGGTGGAGAAAATGCTTCACTCACGTTCGGTGGTAATGTTACGATCACTGGGGGTGAGCTGGAGTTCGGCAAGGTTGATACTAGCAGTAATACTTCGACGGATAGCGGTGCGAATATGACCGTGGCAGGCGAGCTCAAGATTAACGAGGACAGCACGATTACTTGGGCTGTTTCGAGCAAGAGCCTCACCGTTGAGAAGGAAACCACGCTGAATGGCACGCTCACGCTCAAAGGTGGGACGACTGAATTGAAGAAGCAGGTGACTGCCAGCGGCGGCAGGTTGGAGGTGGAGGCCGGAACGCTCACCTTGGGCGCGGGGCTCACCGGGTCGTTGACGGCTCTCGTGCTGGGGAATGATACGTCTGGCGTTGTCTTGACGTCCGGCGGGGACATCACGCTGAGCGGCGCGGTCACTCTGAACAGCGATAGCACGCTTGCCTTCACTGCCATCGGGGAGAGCGGATACAAGCTCTGTCTGTCGTCCGACGACGACAACCCGCTAAGTTTTGCTGGAGAGGGCACGCTGACCATCCAGATCACGTCACAGCTGCTGGGTGGGGCGACGAGCGGGCAGATCACGCTTGTGGATGGCTGGTCAGCGGATTACAAGGATAAGATACTCGTTGCGTTTTCGGGTGCAGATCCTGCAGGGTACACGAATCTAAGATTGAATAGTCTGGGGCAGCTCGTCTGGGGCGACGATCCGTCCTTCACGTGGACGGGAGAAGACAGCTTGGACTTTAAGGACGCTACGACGGGTACAGGTTGGGGAACGGAGAATGAATTTGTGGAGGGGCAGGGTGTGTCCCTGGAGGGGACGATGACAGGGAAGGCTATCACGGTAACCGTGGACGGTGGGACTGACAGCACGGTGAGCATGAAGAGCCTGACCATCGGCAAAGACGGGGGCTCGGACGAGGCGAAGTACAATTTCGAGGCGGCGGACACGCAGACGTTGGATATCACGGAGGTGCTGACGGTACACACCGATACGACCTTTGACAGCAACGTGAATGTAACCGCCGGGAAGCTCATCGTGGATGGCGGTACGGTGGAATTTGGCGGGGGACTGACGCTGGATAATGGTGGACAGAACGGGCTGACGTTGACGAGCGGTAGAGTGACTCTCTCCGGCGGGACGGTAGCGATAGGATTGGGAAGTAAAGACACCCCCGGGATGGCAGGTATTGAGTTGGGCGCTAATACCTCATTGACGGTTACGAAAGGAGTTAGCACGCTTACAAGTTTAGGGTTTGTCCATCTCGGCGAAGGAGCCCAGCTCATTTTGGAGCAGTTAGGAAATCTTGATGGCGGGAGCACTATCGTTTATGGTGATGCGGAAATGGACGAAGAAAATTCCGCTACCGGCTGTACCGGAACCATCGTATTGTCAGGGATAGCGGGGAGTGGCGCCCCAGAGGACTTCTCAAAAGCTCACGGTATTTTGCCAAGCGGAGGGAAATATCTAGGAGAACTTGTCCTCAAAAATAGTTATTTCACCGCAGGCTCTGGGATGACCAAGCTCAGGGATGTATTCAAGCTGACGATTGGGAGCGGCTCGACTCTGGAACTGACGGGCGATATCTTTGGATCAGAAGACACCAAGACCACAGTTCACATTTCCGGGACGGGGTCTGGCGATGTGGGCGCGGCTCTCGTTTTCGGCGCCGGCAATGATGTCAACGATCACACGAAGATTGTCCTCGATGGGGATGCGGCTGTAAGTGTCAGCAATAGTATCTCCGTTTGGTTCCAAGGGACGATTGATGCTCTGATCGGGGAAGATGGAGCAGCGGAGTACGTATTCACGAAGGTGGGGGGAGGTGACCTCGAGTTCTGTCTTACGGGGTCTGTGACGGAGAACGTGAAAGCGCTGGATATAAAGGAGGGCAGTATAACCCTTACCACGGGCGCCGAGCAGTTGAGCAACGTTGTCTTTCAGCTCAGTGGCGGCGAGCTGCGTTTGAGCAAGAGCGGAAGTGGTGGTGCTGGCGCTTCAGCTAGCGCTTTCACCCTGCGCGGTTTGGAGGGAGGAGAAGGAACAATTAAGGGAGGCTATAGTACAGACGGCAATGAGAAAGCAGTTACGCTGACACTTTCCGATGAGGAGAATCACGAAACATCAGCCGACGTAGTAGCGACAACCAACGGGACGAAACTCGACATCATCAAGGAAAGCACGGGGGTGCAGACCTTCAAGGGAGGATTTACGGCGGGGACGGTGACGCTGAATGGAGGCGGCATCACGCTTCAGGATGAAACCGGCAACGGCGGGAGTGTGGATAGTTTTGTGCTGAGCGATGGAACGACCCTGACGTTGAACTGTGGCACGTCGAGCAGCACTCCACAAAACAGCGGCACGTACACCGCAGGTAGCCTGAGTGACAGGACGACATCGAGTGCCGGGACGGGTAAAGTCACAGGTACCGGGACGCTGGAGCTGCAGACGGCGGAGACTGCGGATTTTGCGGGGGAGGTGAGTGCGAATTTGACGTACGAGGGCGCGGGAGAGCAGACGGTGGGGAAGGTGACGGGGAGTGCGGTGGAAGTGGATGCGACGGGAACCTTGAGCGTCGGGACGCTAGGGACGGAGACGAGCAACACGACGGTGACCTTCAAGCAGGGCACGTTGACGATAACGAAGGGCGGTGATTTCACGCTGGCGACGGATGGCGAGCTGAGCGACACTGTGAAGCGGAATCTCGAGGTGGGGGAGGACGTGACAAGTTTGACGGTGAAGGGGACCGTGGAAAACGGGGGTGCGAGTGAGGCGAGCCTGAGTTCGCTCGACCTTGCGGGCGCGATGTCGATCACGAATTTGAACCTGACGCTGGGAGCCACAAGCACTTTCACCGGCGCGGGGTCATTGACCATTGACAGCAGCGCGATCCTGACACTGGGCAAGTACCTGGGGAACGAAGGGTTCGAATATTCCGGCGGTTTCATCCTGGATGGTGGGCAAGTGACTTTGCTGACAGGCGTGGAGAATGAGATGAAAGGTGGGCTTACGGTGGAAGCCGGCGGCGGTACCATCGAGCTTGGCTCTACGGCTGTGACTGTTGGTTCGAACCTGAAGACCGCGGTGAGCGGGACAGGCGTGCTGTCGTTGCTGGCAACGGGGGGAAGTGATGATAAAGATCTGACCGTAACCTTGTCGGATGCTACCGGTGGCACGGAGGTGAAGCACGAGGTGACGGTTAATTTGGGTGAGCATGTTGTGTTGGCGACGGATACGACCGGTCTGACGCTAGGAGGCGTGAGCGGGTCAGGAACGATTGGCGCGGGCGGGACGGTGACGATCAACGGTGCAGAGAAGGCTGCTGACGCCGCGACGTTCGAGGGAACGATTGGCACGGGCGCGGATGTGAAGTTTGAGGGCGGCAACTGGAAGTTGAGCGGCGCGACGATTACCGGCGGGTTGACCGTGAACGGGACGTTGGATGTGACGGGCGGCGCCACGGTGAACGCGGCGGGGGCGTTGACCCTGGGCGAGGGAGCGAAACTGACGGTGTCGACCAGTGGCACATTGACCATCACCATGAGTGCCGACACCGTGAAAAACAGCGGAGCGATCAACCTGAACGCGTCGCTCGACGCAGGCGCAATTGCTTCCGGTTTGCAGATCTCGTTGACCGGAGCTCCGGTGGACGACTACAACTGGTCGTACCAGCTGTTTAAGCTCGGTGAAGGCGTGACGTTGGGCGATGAATTCATCGCGGCTGTGCAGGATGCTCTCGGCACGATTGCGAACCACGACAACTGGAGCTACGTGCTGGATAGCAACACAGGTAAACTGAGCATCAAAGTCGCTAGTCGGGAGCTGACCTGGGATGTTGATGGGGACACGGACGTGTGGAGTGCTAGTGACACCAACTGGAAGCCGGACGCATCGAGTGCCGACGTAGCCTTTGGCGTGATGGACAATGCCTTGTTCGATAATTCAAACGGCGTGAAGGAAACCATCACCGTCAGCGGGAATGTTGAGGCGAACAACGTGACGGTGAAGCAAGGCACGTGGGAGTGGACGATGGATCGCGACGCGGACGGCGGCAGCTCGCTGACCGTGGATGGAGCGATTACGCTCGGCGACACTAGTGCCAATACAAATGCGACGCTGACCATGGATGGGGCCAACACGTACATCGTGAATGGCGGCATCGTGGTGAACAGCGGCAGCGAATTGGTCGTGAAGGCGGGGGGTACACACGGGAACACGTCCAATCAGACGTGGAATCTCGGGACGGACAAGGTGCATGGCAGCGGCACGCTGACCCTCGAGATGGCGCAGGACAGTACGGCGTACACTCTCGGGGAACACCTCAAAGAGCTTCTCGGCAGCACGGGCATCGGAAGCTTGAAGTTAACGGCGGCATCGGTGGCGGGGGGAGCAGGGAGTTCCGGGGTGCAATTCAACCTCGTGTCAGACACTTCGAGAGATCTCGAGAACGTCACGAATTTGTATGCGGGTGAGAACGTGAGTCTGGCCATCCAGACTGGGGGCGTGAACTCGCTGAAGGAAGGCACGGACAAGACCCTGCATCTGATCGGCGGTGGCGTGGGCAACAACGGCGTATTGCACTTCGGAGAGACGGCGCAAGTGGGACGCGAGGTCATTCTGGACGGGGCGACCACCATCACGGCGAAGGCGAGTACAACCGGCACCATCGACAAACTGGACGCGAACTCGCAAAACCTTACCATCGGCAGCGGAGACAACACCGGCGAGATTGTCGTGAAGGAGTTGACGGGCACCTTGGGCGCCATCACCCTGAACGGCGGGTTGAACCTCGGCTTCGCGGGCGGAACGGACGGTGCCACTGTCATCGGCGGCGCGGTGACGATGGGCGCTAACGGCATCCTGACCCTCGAGAGCGGGGCGTACGGCTTCACGAGCTTGACCGGTGAAGCGGGCGACGTGAAGGGGTCGGGCAGCTTGGTACTTTCCGCCGCTTCGGGTGAGTACAAGGGAACCATCTCCGCTGCTCAAGTAACCGTGAATGGCGGTACATGGACCTGGGACAACGCGGAAGGCGACGCGGCGGTGGATGTGGCAGGAAGCGCAACGGTGACCTTGGGAGGGGATAGCGCGATGACCTTCAGCAAGGGCGTGACCAGCGCGGGAACCTTGACGCTGAAGAACGTCACCTTCGGGGCGGACAGCTCGCTGAGTGTGACCGGCGGCAGCTTGACGGTGAATGGCACGCTGAATCTCGCCGCCGTATCGAGCGGTGGCAGCGTGAGCGGCGCCAACATCACCTTTGAGTCGGGAGCCACGCTGCAGGGCGGCTTGGTGGTGTCCGGGACCGGCCAGCTGGTGCTGAACGGATTGACGCTGGCGGGCTATGATACCAATTCCGGCGGCACGAAGACGTACGGCTTCCTGGATATTTCGGGGTACACCACAGCCCTGACTACCGACATGTTGGGGACAAATGCGGCGGGCGGCTCTTCCCTGATCATATCGGCCACCGGTCGTGGCATTACGCAGGGAACGGTTTCGAATGCGGGAAATTACGCGCTGAAGATGACCCATGCGCAGATGAATGCGCTGGCGGAACTTAACGACTTCAAGATTCACATTACGAATTGGGAGAACTTGAAAGTCGGGGAATCGCACATCACCTTCCTGGATATCTCGGAGTGGACTGACTTCTCGTACAGCGAGGGCGCATTCACCGCATTCCTGAAACACGTGGTCGTGGACGGGATGATAGAGGACGGTGAAAAACTCGTCATTGATAAGTACGGGCATTTGGGCATCGATAAACTCGATCAGCAGGATCTTTACTGGAACGGCGGCGCCGACGGCGCTGGAATCAGGCTGATCTGGTCGAACTTGGTGTGGGATAACGATGACAATTACAACAACGGCGGCAACACCTTGGCATTCCACAACGGCGACAACGTGACGCTCAACAGCTCGGCGGAGACCGTGGAGGTGAGGGTGGCAGGGAATACGAAAGCGGAGAATGTGACCCTGAAGACCAGTGACTACACCTTGGGGTTGGGTGGCAATTTTGAGGCAACCGGCGCCTTTACCGTGGCCGACGGCGCTTCGGTCACCCTGAAGGAAACTGCCGGGGCGGATGTGACCCTCAAGTTACTTAAAGTCGGGGAGGGCTCTTTCTTCGATATCGCATCCGCCATCGCGACCGGTCCGTTGAACAGTTTGGCCTTGGGCGGCATCGAAGGCACGTCGCCCGGGGATAAACGCGGAACCGTGACGCTGGATGATGTAGAGGCTGTCACTTGGACAGGCGTCATGGCGATCACCGGACCCGTGGACGTGACCTTTGGCGGCTCCGACAATAATTTCACGGGGCAGGGGTTGAGCATCACCGACGGCGCGACGCTCACGGTGAGCAGCAGCGGGACGAAGAGTCTCGGCGCGGTCACGCTGGATGAGACCTCCGAGCTTGTGGTGCAGAATGCAAGCTCGTGGGCAGAGGGGATTGTGTCGGGCAAGGGTTCCCTGACCCTCGATTTGGGTTCATCCGCTGGGAATGTGGGCGCTTTGCTGGAGAAGTTGTTGGCGAAGAATGATGCACAGGGTACGGCGAAGGCTAATTGGGATGGGCGGACGAATACCCTTGCTAACCTCAAAATAGCGAAGGGCACAACGATTGAATTCAATTCTCACCGTCAATACATCGACAGTGTGGATAATCTGTGGATCGCCGGTGGGGCGGAGTTGAAGACTACCAATGGCGGCTTGTTCTCTGTGGCCGAGAGTCACACAAATAACCAGTGGCAGGGCACAATTCACCTCGGCACGTCTGGTGAAGAAAACCCCGGCAAGTTAACCTTTGATCTGAGCGATTATACGGATATCAGCTGGAATATCCAACTCGAGGGTGATAGCGAGATCAGTACCGATCAGGCTATCAACCTTTATGGCAATCTGAACGGCGGAGGACAGACGCTCACTTTCTCAGGAAGCGAGGCAACAACTCGATTAACGGTTGAAAGCACGTGCCAAATCACAGGTCTCCTGGGTGGCGTGTTTGACATCAAAAAAGGCACACTGTGGATTAGACCTTTGGACCCGGAAGACACAGCATCTGCAAAACCATTTGAAAAATGGGCGGTGCAACTGAGCGAAGATAGCACATTGATCGTTGGATCTGAGGCAGATAAAGCGCTGACTCTTAACTATATCGAGGGAGAGGGAGGCACTATAGAGAACTACAGTGGGGCCAGTGGTAATGACACAACCCTCATCATTCACTACGATGACGCGACCGCTGAAGATGTTAAATCATCGAAGGCCTCATTTAGTGTTCAAAACGCTAACAGCGTCGATCTCTTGGCGCTTAAACTGCAAAAAGAAGGCACGGGAACGCAGGAGTTCTCGGCGAGTGACTTCGGAACATTGCAGTCCGTGAGCGTGAGCGGCGGCAGCTTGGTGTTCTCGGGGAGCGCCGGTACGATTCAAGGCGCGGCGACGCTGACGGGCTCCGGCAAGCTGACCCTGACCGGCGGCAGCGTGGGAAGTTTCAGTTTAGCATCCGGCACCGAGTTGACGATTAACACGAACACCGTGACCGCAGGCGACCTGAGCGGTACGGCCGGCAGCATCAAAGGCACCGGCACGCTGGAACTGACGGCAACCACCGGGACGTTCGGCGGGGATATTGCCACGAAATTTACCTACAATGCGGCAGGGGCTGAAGGCACATTCGGGCTGAACGGGACGTTCACCGGCAGTGAACTCACGGTGCAGCAGGGCAAGTTGACGGTTGGAACAGCCTTGTCTAATAAGACGACGGTGAAGCTGAACGGCGGCACGCTGGAGGCGCAGGGAACTATTGCGAGCTTGACGAGTACGGGAACTTCAGACGCCGCCGCCGCGACGTTGACGCTCACGGGCGCCCTGACCATCACCAACGCCGGGACCGGCGTGATCAAGACGGTGGACGCCTCGTCGTATGCGCTGACCCTGAACGGCGGAACCTTGCAGGTGAAAACCTCTCTGACGGCGAAGGAGTTGGGCATCGGGCTGACCTGGGCTGATGACGCTGTGAGTCCCGGCGCAAAGATTCTGTTGGGGAGCGACGACGCGCTGTCCATCGCCGGGAAGAATGACGCGCGGCTGACCATCAAGCTGAACGTGAGCGGCGAGGGCTTCACGGATGTGAGCAAACTGGATGACTACCAGCTCTTCGGGGCGATAGGCAGCGGGCCGCTCAATCTGGCGGACGACTTGCGCAACCGCATCGACTTCGAGGTGTTCGGGAAGGATGGAACGGAAATTGGGCTGGGCGCGCGCACGCAGATCGTGCTGACGGCGGAGGGCAAGCTGGATGTGACCACCATTGCCGGCGAGTTGACTTGGACAGGCGGTGATTTTGGCTGGGATGCCACGGAGGTGGAATGGGATGCCAAGGACAATCAGAACAAGGATGTGAAGCTGGCCTTCGTGAACGATGGCCACGATTCCGTGACCTTTGCCGGGTCGGAACAGGATGGGGATGGAGTCATTACCGTGACGCTCACGCTCGCTGATGGCACTCAGGTGGAGAACATGACCGTGGGTACGGCGGATAAGACCGGCGACTACAGCTTCGTCGGCGCGAGTAAGAATTTGACCGTGAGCGGCGCCTTGACCGTCAACCAAGACAGCAGCGCGAGCTTCAACGCGGGCACGGTGACTTTCTCCGGCGCGGTGAAGGGCGGCGGTGATTTGACCGTGGCGGGCGGCACGGTGAACTTCACGCAGAAGCTCGACAAGGGCGCGACGGACGGAGCGTACACCGGTACGCTGTCCGTGACTGACGGCACAGCCACGCTGGGGGCGGGCGGCGACGTCAAGGGCGTTGATATGAGCGGCGGCAACCTGGCGATTACCGGGACGCTGATGACGGAGAGCTTGAGCGGTGCGGGCGGCACGATTTCGGACGGCACGCTGAAGGTGGAGACCGACAGCACGGTTGGGCAGACCTTCGGCGGCGACATCAGCAGTGCCTTTGAGTACAACGGAAAGGGAACCGACGAGGGGACTCACGCGGAGAGTAGCCTGACCCTGAGCGGCAAGTTCACGGGCGGCAAACTGACCGTGACGGACGGACACCTGAGCATCACGGGGGCGAACAGTGGTCAAGCAGACGACAAGAAGCTGACTCTCACCGGAGGAGGGAACTTGACTGTGAGCAGCGGCGCGACCCTGACGCTGGGGTCCGCCGACACGGTGGACAACGTGGAGATTACCGGGACGTTGGACTTGAACGGCACCCTTGATTTGGCGGGAAAGACGAGCAATGTCATCACCGGCAACGTGACGCTGAGGAGTTCGTCCAGTCTGAGCTTCAGCGGCAGCGGTGCGGAGATTCAGGCACAACTGAGCATCGCAGAGGGGGCGAGTGTGGACTGGACGAACGAGCTGAGCATTGGCAGCTTGACGGGGAATGCGAAGAGTTTTGGAGAAGCAGGACAGAGTTTGACCCTCACCGGTGGGGAAGATTCGGCACATAATTTACAGAGCAACTTCAGTGGGTCGGTGACCTTGGATAGCTTGACCGTGAGCAATGGGACTCACTCGCTGACCGGCGGGGTAACCCTCGGTAGCCAAGAAGGCGAAGGACCGGGATTGACCCTGAATGCGGGGAGTTTGACCCTTGGTACGGGGACTAACACCGTGTACGGACTTGCGGGCGGTGATGCGACGGCAAGTATCACGGGCGGCACCCTCACCTTGAATGACAGCCAGGGCGGCTCGTTCGCGGGTTCCATCGGCAGCAGCCTGACCTACAACGGCACCTACACGAATGAGGAGGGTAGTCCGCAGGAAACAAAGAAGTTCACCGTCAACACCTTCTCCGGCGGCACGTTGAAGGTGGAGGATGGCAAGCTGGAGATCACGCAGGAGCTCGGCGCGTCGGCGGCAGTGACCATCGCGGACGGAGCGACGCTCACCCTCACGGCTGGCGGCACGTTGAGCAGCTTGAATTCGGACGCTGTTGACGGATCGGGCACCGGCACCCTCGCGGCGGGCGGAACCCTGACGCTGACGGACGGCGGCGCCGTGGGAAGACTGGACATGGTGGGCAACCTCACGCTGGATATGACGGGAACCTTCACGGTCCAGGAGGCCCTCACGATTGATGAGGGTGAAAACCTGACCTTGGACGGCAGTGGCAATTTGGTGGTGAAGGGGACCACAGATGCCGGCGATGACTCAGGTCACACACCTAACATCCTGGTGAGGGGCACGCTGACCCTGAAGCGTACGGGTCTGCTGGGCGACGGATTGAAGTTGCACGCGTACAAGAAAGATGATCAGGTCAAGGGTCAACTGGTTTTGGATTTTGGCACGTTGGAGGGTCAAACCTTCAAGCTGGGCGAAGTTCTTGGCTCCGGGTCGGAGTGGGACGGCTATGTACTGCTCTCGGGCGGAACCTTCGAGTACGACGACGGGGCGAAGAATCTGAGTGCGATGCTCATCCTGAGTGGCGCCGCGCTGCAGGTGGACGATGGAGAAAACGTGGCAGGCGGCGTGATTCTCGGGCAGAACAGCACGATCACTGTGGGCTCGAAGGCGGACGGCTCTGCCGGAACCGCGACCATCACCGGCGTGTCCCTGTACAAGGACGATGAAGATAAAGCCCCGAACAAGCTGACTCTCTCCGGCGCGGGTACCCTGAACCTGCAGGGGGCGTTGACCGGTCTGAGCGGGGTGGACGCCGGGAGCGGGAAGATCGTGCTCGGCGGTCAGTACACGATCGGCGACGCAGAACCAGGTGTGCCACAGAACAGCAGTCTTGAGCTGGTGGAGGACTTCACCTTCACGGGGAATGTCGATGTGGCGACGGGTACGGATGTCAGCATCGTCGGAACGACTGAGGACGGGGACATCATCACCGTGAAGAAGGAGGGGGAGGGGACATTGACCCTCGGCGTGGGCATGCCGACATATTCGAACGACAGTCTCCAGCAGGGACGCGTCACGCTCGATATAGCGGGGGGAATTGTGGACTTGAATGTGGAAGCGATGACCTTGGCGGCCTTGACGGGTAACGGCGGCAGCATCCAAGCGAACGACAGCGTGACGGCAGGGGGCAAGATGGTGACGCTCACGCTCTTCGGACCGGGTAGCGGGACGGATCTTAAGTGGTCAGGGACGATCGGCGATAAGATCAACTTGGAGGTGCGTGCCGCCAAGCAGACCATCGGCGGCTTTGGTTCGAAGGAGGGGGCTGCAACCAACGGCACGCTGCTGGTGGATGCCGGCGGCGAGTTGACCATCACCGGGGAGATGCACTCCGACAATTTGACGGTGGGCGGCAAGCTGGGTGCAAAAGGCACGTTGATCCTCCAGGTAAAAGGCAACAAGGTGGACGGCGATATCACCCTCGTGGACACGGGCGTTATCCAGCTGAATGAGGGCGCCGACCTGACGTTCACCGGAAGTCTGACAGGTTATGATAGTGACAGCCAGAACTCGGAGATCGGCATCTTCCAGGGAGAGAGTACGGAGAAGGGCGGCACGTTGATGTTTGCCGGGACCAGTGAAGGGGATGGGTATACGGCATTTGAGGCGACGTTGAACAACAAAGTCACGCTGGATGTGACGAGCGGGAAGCTCGAGTTCACCGGCACGACGAATGGTTATGCGGTCTTCCAGGTGGAGGAGGATGCTACGCTGAAGATCACCTCTTCGGGGACTGCAAGCAAGCGCACGATCGGTCATGCCATCGTGAACGACGGCGGCACGCTGGAACTGGCGGTGGGTGGTTCCGTGACCACGATGGAGATCACCACGCTGGAGTTCGGCGATACGGGTACGGGCGTCGTGGATGTGCAGTCCGGCACGCTGAATTTGGGCGGGTTGAACGGTACGTCCGGAACCTTCAAGACGGAGAAGGGAGGTAAGATCGTCCTCACCGGCGGTACAGACAAAGTTTACGACTTCGGCGGCACCTTTGACGGCGATGTCACGTTCAGCGGAACAGCCGATAACTACAAGCAAACGCTTTCCGGCAAGGTCGGGGGCAATCTGACGGTGACGAAGGGTGAGCTGACCTTGAGCGGCGGCGCGGATAAGGTGGATCTTAAGAGCGCGACGGTGACGGGCGGTTCTCTCGTGGTGAACAATGGCTCGATCACGAGCTTGAAGGGCGGCTCCTCGGACGGCACACTGAGCGTGCAGGGTGCGGTCACGGTGTCGGGGGTGGATGGTACATTTGCGGACGGGACGATTGAGGTGGGCGGTAGCGGTACGTTGACGCTGGGCAGCACGAGTAGCAAGGAGGGCCGTATCGGGGCTTTGACGGGTGAGACCGGCGGAACGATCAAGGCCGTGGAGGAGGGGACTTACGAACTCACCCTGAAGGGCGACGGGACTGAGGAGGGTGCGGAGTACAAGGGCACGGTGGAGGGCAGCGTGAGCATCACGAAGACGGGCAGCGGCAAGCAGACGCTGAGCGGCACGGTGAGCGGTGCGGTGACGGTGACCGACGGCACATTGACGCTGAGCGGGACCTATGGCCAGGACGCAGGCAAAGACATCACCATTGCGGATGGGAGCAGTGGTGCGGGTGCGACCTTGGAGCTGAAGGGCGGGGCGGCCGATGCAGCCCTGGAGGTAAAGAGCACGGTGAAGCTGACTTACGGCACGTTGGACATCGCGAGCGGGTCGAACGTGAAGCTGGACACCTTGTCGCTGGGGAGTGCCGGCAGCCGCGTTCTGAACGTGGGAGGCACGTTGGAGCTGGTCAGCGTGACCGGTTCGTTGAGCAGCCTGACGCTGGCGGGTGGCGGACACCTGGTGACAGGCGGGCAGACGCTCAACGTGGGGAGCTTCGGGTGGGGGGACGGAGCTGCGAGCCTGGATGTGAAGGTCGCGTCGGAAGACGGCACGCACTTCGGCATCGGCAGCAGCGCCGGTTGGAAGGCCGGCACCGGCACCCTGACCATCAACCTGACCTGGGCTGATGTGCAGACCTACGTGGACAGCGTGGGAGGCAGTGAAGTGACCTATAACCTCTTCCAGGGGACGTCTGCGCTCAGCGGGCTGAGTGTCGATAACGTGGAGTTCAATATCGACGGGCTGACAGGCAATCTCTGGGAGGCTAAGCTGAATGAGCAGGGGCAGATCGTCTTCACGAAGAGCGAGGGCGACCTCGTCTGGGATAGTGAGAGCGAGACCGCCCTTGCTTGGAACACGAACAGTGAAAATAAGGTTTGGCACTTGGTCGGCGATACGACCACCACGCCCTTTGCGGAAGAGCAGAACGTCACGCTGGCCGGCAAGGCAAGTGGCACCATCACGGTGACCGTGACGAAAGCGGGCGATGACGACGATTTGGATGTGGGCAAGGTGACGGTGGAGGACGGCAGCTACCAGTTCACGGGAGACGCGTTGAGCATCGAGAGCCTGAACATCAACACGTCCGATAAGAGCACGACCTTGCAGTTTGCCAACACGACGACCATTGCCGGAGAGATAACGGACACGGCCGGCAAGGCCACGCTGGAAGTGCTGACGAACGGTAAACTGACGTTGGGCGCGGATATCAGCAACGGCAGGCTCACCCTGAGCGGCGGCGAATTGAGCGTGAAGGGCGGCACGGGCAACACCCTGACCTTCTCCAACAGCGATGCTGCCACCCTGACGGTGACGGGAACGTTCTCCGCCTCCGTAGGTGGTACGGGCACGGGGACGGTGCAGATGGGCGTGGGCAGCGGTACGCTCACGCTGGACGGCACGATGAAGGGCGCTATCGATTGGATGACGGCAGGCTCCGGTAACACAGGACGTTCCGAGAAGCTCGTGGTCGGCAAGAAGGATCTCTCCATCGGCGGCTTGCAGCACGGTTACTATAGCGCTGGCGGATCGCGCGGCGAGGTGACGAGTGAGAGCGACGCTGACCTGACCATCACGGGGGATAGTGAGGCCAACAGCTTTGCGGGGAAGGTGAACTTGGGGGGTAAGCTGACCATCGGTGATGGAGAGAATGAGGCGCAGCAGACCTTCACGGGCGACACGACTTTGGCGGCTGTGGAGGTGAAGGAGCACGGCAAGCTGACCTTGGGCGGCGCGTCCGGCGCGGCGAGTCAGACCGTGAGCGGCTTGTTGAGCGGCACGGGTGAACTGTCGGTACAGACCGGGGTGACGCTGAGCGCTGCCGGCGAGCACACAATCGGCACGTTGGATGTGGGCGCCAGCAAGACCCTGACTCTGGAAGCGACGGGAACGAATCTCACCGCGAGCGATTTGGACGGCACAGGAACGATCGACGGCTCGGGCAAGCTGATTTTGGATTACGACGAGGAAACGACGGGAACTTACAGCGGCTCGATATCCGCTGCGCTGGAGTACACCGGCACCGGGGAATTCACGCTGGATGGTACGAACGCGGTGGGCGGCGCGCTCACGATGAATGGTAAGGGTCAGAATGCCAAACTGACCGTGAGCAAGGATACGGGCTTGAGCGATGTGACCGTGCAGAACGGCGAGCTGATCCTGAGTGCGGCGACAAGTTTGGGCAAAACAACGACGGTGAGCGGCGGCAAGCTGACGCTGGGAGCGAACGCGACCGTGAGTAACCTGACCGGTACGGGCGGCGTGCTGGATGCGACGAACAAGACGCTCACGCTCACGCAGGCGAACTACACCGGCACGGTGAACGCGGGGAACTTGACCATCGGGGCAAGCAACGCGACCTTGGCGGACGGTGAGGTGACCGGCACGCTCACGCTGACCGGCAATCTGACCACCACGAGGGACAAGACCCTGAAGGCGGCGATGCTGGCGGGTTCTGGCTCGGTTGATGGTCAAGGCACGCTCGAACTGACCACGGGGACGGATGCTTCGTCAAAGGAATTTGACAACGCCATCAGCAGCGCGCTGAAGTACACCGGCTCCGCGGCAACCGAGCTGACGGGTGCGGTGACGGGGAATGTTGAGGTGAACGCCTCGGGCAGTCTGGAACTGACCCACACCGATCTAGCGGAGATGACCGTGACGACGGGCAGTCTGACCCTGAGCGGGGCAAGTGTCACGGTTGACAAGGTGACCCTGACCAACGGCACGTTGAGCCTGACCCAAGGCGGGACGCTGACCGAGTTGGATGCGACCGGCGTCGGCTCGACTCGCGCGTTGGCGGTGACGGGTTCCGTGAGTGTGGAAGCCATGACCGGCAGTTTGACCGCATTGACCCTGGCGAACGACGCGTCCCTCGATTTGAGCAAGCTGGCAGCGGCGAATTTGGGCGTGGTGACCCTGAGCGGTACGTCCGCGACCATTAAGGTCGGGCTGACCGGATCCGGTACCGACACCCTGACGGCTCTGACGCTGGCGGATGGTTCGCTGGCGAGCGGCACGCTGAGCATCGATTTGTCGGGATTCCAAAGTCATGATGATTTGGCCAAGCTGGATGGAGCGACGCTCTTTGCGGATAAGGGAAATTGGACGGACAAGGTGACGCTGGACGGCTACTTGCACGAGGATCGCTACATCCTGACACTGAACACTGACGGTACACTCAAGTACACGCAGCTCGATGGTGAGCTGAAGTGGAATGGAACGAACTCTCAGTGGGGTGAAGAGAACGACGGTCAAGATTGGAACATCTCGGATACAGCCACCGGGAAGTTGACCGGAACGACGGCGTTTAAGGCTGGCGACAATGTGGTGTTCGGCTCAGATGGTGTGGGAGAAACCACCATTACGGTCGTTGGCGCTCGGAGTGTCGGGAATATGACTGTGGACGATCCGGGCTCAAATAAGACCTACGAGTTCAAGGGCTCCGGCGCTTCGATTGACGTATTGGGCGACTTGACGCTGAATGCGGATGCGAAGTTCGGTGTGACGACGACCGTGACCGGCTCGTTGACGGGCAAGGGCGGCCTCACCCTGACAGGCTCCTTGACCGTGACGGAAAAGCTGACCGGTGACCCCAACGGCTACACCGGCGCGGTGACCTTGAAGGACGGCGGCAGCTTGACGGCGAGCGGTTCGTTGAAGAATGACCTCACCGTGAAGGGCAGCGGCACGTTGAACGGCAGCACGACAGGGGAGACGCCGGATGGTTTGACCGCCAAGCTTGCCAAAGGCAGCACCGGCGACCTCACGGCGCAGGGTACCTTGAATCTGGGTGGCGAGACGTCGGGCGCGTTGGTCGTGGATAGCGGCGCGACCGTGAAGGGTGACAGCTTGAGTGTGTCGGGCGTGAAGGATGGAACAACGGGTTCACCAAGCACGTTGAGCGGCAGCATCACCATCACGGGCAGCGATGAGAGCAACAGCTTCTCCGGCACGGTGGATGGCTTGACGGTGACGGTGGAGTCGGACGCGAGCCAGACGTTCACGGATGCAGACGGAACATTTACCAAGGTTGATGTCAAGGGCAGTACAGGGGAAGAGGCAGGTTCAAAGGCGGCGGGTGAGCTGACGCTCTCCGGCACGGTGTCGGAAGCGGCGGTGGACGGCACACTGAACATGGGTGCGGGGAGTCTGAGCCAGCTCACCGGCAAGGGTACAGTGAAAGCGACGGGAACTTTTGAACTCAGCACCGGCAAGGATGGAGGGAGTTTCACGGGCACGCTGAATGTGAACGGGCAGACCGTGACCGGCAAGGGTGACTTGAGCTTGGGCGGATTGAGCGGTTCCGGCGATCTCGAACTGGAGAACGGTCACGGCACGCTGACCCTGACCGGCGAAGGCGGCAGCTTCAGCGGCGCGCTCTCGGTGAAGGACGGTGGTGACGGCGCGAAAGTCGGGCTGACCATCACCGGCTCCGGCACGCACACCTTCACGGCGGAGGAGGGCCAGGACTGGGGAGCCGTGAACTTGCAGGGAGGCACGCTGAGCCTGACGAGCGGCTCCATGGAGAGCCTGACCGGCGGGAGGTCGACCGGCGGCAACCTGACCATCACCGGAGCCATGAAGGTGACCGGTGAGGTGAGCGGCAAGCTGGGAACCCTCACTCTGGAAGACAATCTGGAATTGACCTCCGGCACGCTGGATGTCACAGGTCTGGCGAGCAACGGCGGCTCGCTCACCATTCATGTTGGCAATGATGACTCCGGCGTCCACTTCGCTGAGGGCATGGCGAGTCTGTCGGTGACGGGCGGACCGGTGACCGTAAACCTGAGCGTGGAGGAGATCATGACGCTCACGGCGGGTGGAGACGGAAATAACGAGTACACGTATGACCTCTTCAAGGATGCAACGGGACTGAGTGGTCTGACCAAGGAGAGCTTGGATGACATCTTCAACTTTGCGTTCACGGATGAGAACAGCTCGGAGGTTTCGCGCTGGAGCTGGGAGGTGGAGAACGGCAAGATCGTGTTCATCCGCGGGGCGGCTGAGCTGAAGTGGGATGCCTCGAGCGACGATGAGTTTGCGTGGTCGCTGGATTGTGGCGAATGGACGGATGCGACCGCCGAGTTCAGCGCCCATGATAAGGTTTCCTTTGAAGGCAGCGGTGCGGGCGATGCGTCAAACGTCGTGACGCTGAGCGGGGAGAATATCGCCTCCGACAAGGTGACCGTGAAGGACGGACTCTTCACCTTCAAGAAGGATACCAGCGCGACCACGACCCTGACGGTGGGTGAATGGGCGATGGGCGAGAATGGGTCGGCTGAGCTGCAGATCACGGCGGACATCACCAGCTTGAGCGGTGGCGTCGGCAACTCCATGCTGGCGGGAACAGACGGCAACGTGACCATCGGCAGCGTGAGCAGCTACACCGGCACGCTGGGTACGGAGGGCGGCACGCTGGCGCTGGAGAGCGTCCTGAACAACTTCACGGGCACGCTGAGCGTGGATGGCGGTACGCTGACGCTCACCGGGGCGAACACCCTGGGCACGGGCGGCAAGCTGACCGTCGGTGCAAGCGGCGGCAGCATCAATGCCGGGACGAGTTTGACTGGCACGCTGGCGGGTGCAGATGGAGCGGGCGAGTTGGAATTGACCGGCGGGAGCTTTACCCTGAGCGGAGAGAGCAAGGGGAGCGTCAAGCTGAACGGGACGGACGTGATCCTGACCGGTGACGCGACGACGGGATTGAAGGTGAAAGGCGTCAACGGAACGGCGGGCACGCTGGGTGGCAACATCACGATCACGGGTACGGGCGGCAACTTCTCCGGCACGACGACGGGTCTGACCATCACGGTGAACGGAGGCGCGAGCCAGTCCTTGAAAGATGCGGGTGTGACGAAAGCCACTGTGGCGGGCGCCCTGACCCTGAGCGGGACGAGCAATGCTGTGACGGAGGCGGATGTGGACGGCACGCTGAACATTGAGGGCGGCACGTTGGCTGGCTTGACCGGCACGGGTGGGGTGACCATCACCGGAACGGTGTCGAGCCTCGCCACGGGTGAGGGCGGCTTCGGCGGTGTGCTGACCTTGCAGAAGGATGCTGAACCGGGCGCCGATGGCAAGGCGACGGCGGCAGGTGACCTGACCCTGGGCGGACTGGAGGGCGGCGGCTCGCTGAGCTTCACCAAAGCCGAAGGCGCGACGCTGACCCTGAATGACGGCGCAACGACGTCGAGTGCGCACAGCTTTGACGGCACGATCAGCGGAACGAATGTGTCGCTGACCATGCAGAAGGGCAACCAGACCTTCACGCAGTCGTTCTCCGGCAAGGATGTGAAGGTGCAGAAGGACGGCACGCTGAGCTTCTCCGGCGGCGCCACGCTGGGCGGTGATGTGACCATGAGCGGAGGTTCGCTGAACTTCTCCGGTGCGGCAGCCGCCATCACGGGCGCGCTGAGCGCTGACGGCGAGAATGCTGCTAACTCTCAGTTGAAGGTGGACAACACGACGCTGAGTGTTCAGGGTGGCGGTGAGTTCACGGGCACGCTGACGCTGACCGGCGAGAATGCCGCGCTGAACGTGAGCGGAACCTCGACGCTGACCCTGTCGAATCTGGTGATCGATGCCTCCGCCACGAAAGGCGCGATCACGGTGGACGGCACGACCTTGAAGTTGGGCACGGTTGGGGGCGACGGCAGCTTGAGCAGTCTGAACCTGAAAGGCGCGGATGCGAAACTTGACTTGAGCGAAGTCACGACGGGACTCACGTTGGGGACCTTGGCCGGTGACGGGCAACACGGCGCGACGATCAAGCTGAGCGATGTGTCGCAGGCGGGTCTTGTAGCGGGAACAACGGGCTTGCAGTTGAGCCTTACGACGCTGAGTTCCTTTGATGCGTCCCACAAGCTTCAGCTCGACCTGAGCGCTCTGACGAACAAGACAAACGCTTTCGAATACCAGCTCTTTAGCTCCGCCCTCGGGGAAGGTTGCTTGTCTTCCATCGACTTGACCGGCACGGAAAGTATCACGCAGGACAGCAAGCACGTGCTGCACCTCAGGGAGGATGGCCGGCTGGCGTACGACGTCGTGGACGGTGCGCTGCGCTGGTCGAAGGAAACGGAGGACGGCGTGTGGCAGCTTGATAACGACGAGAGCGACTGGGTGAAGGGCTACTTTGAGGCGAATGATCAGGTCGCCTTCGGTGATGAAGGTCTGATGGAAAGCGCCGCGACGGTGAAGGTGGAAGGTGCGCTGACCGCCGGGGCTATGGCGGTCGAGAAGAGCGGCTACACCTTTGACCCGAATGACACCGGTGACTCTCTGACGGTGAGCAGCCTGACCCTCGGGTTGAACAGTGACGCCGCGGATGTGACCTTCAACGTGGACACCACGGTGAGCGGTGCTCTGAGCGGAGCGGGCAAGCTGACGCTGGGCGGGACGTTCACCTTGACGACGCAGGTGTTGGGTGCGGCGAGTAGCTGGAGCGGCGACCTGGCGCTGGGTTCGGGAGCGAATCTCGTGCTTTCCGCGACGGGTGATCACAAGCTGGGGGATGACAAGACGCTCACGGTGAGCGGCGATGCGAGCATCGAGCTGGCGAGCGGCAGCAGCTTTGCGGCGACGTTGGGTGAGACCAACAGCGGCAAGCTGACGCTGAAGGGTGCGGACGCAATGACGCTGAAGGGTGCGGACGCAACGACCAGCGCATTCACGCTCTCCGGGACGACGAGCGGTCAGGTGGCTCTCGACAATTCCAAGCTGACCGGAAATAACTTGAGCGTCACGGGTGTGACCGGCACGACCGGCACGCTCTCCGGCGATTTGACCGTGACCGGGACGGGGGCTGACTTCGGCGGCACGGTGAATGGGCTGACCATCACGGTGGGCGGGAGTGCGAACCAGACCTTCAGCGGGGAGGACGCTTCCATCACGAGCGCGACCATCACGGGAACGCTCACGTTCTCGGATGCCTCCGGTGCAACGATCACAACCCTGGCGCAATCTACGGGTACGCTGGAGCTCAAGGGCAGCAGTCTCACCCTGACTAACGGCGGCACGCTGGGAACGCTCAAGTTCTCCGACGGGACAGGGGAGACTACCCTGACTTTGGGTGGGAATTTGACCCTGAACAACCTGACGGCAGGAGCGTGGCCGGATAACGTCACCAAGAAGGGGCCGTTGGAAGAGGACGTGAGCATCGTTTCCGGTACGTCATCGGGAGATCCGGTGAAATTGGAACTGAACTTCGCGAGTGAGCAGTCTTTCTGGGGCAGCTTGACCCTTGGTTCTGCAGAAAAAGACGTGGATCTGAAAGTTGCATATTCGAATACAGATAAAACGCAAAAGTTCAACATCGGTTATGGTGATTTTGAGTTGTACGGCGATGTGGAAATTGCCTCGAATAGCTCCTTGCACTTGTCGGTGAACAAGGAAGAAAGCGTAAAAGGACACGTGATCCATGGAACCGTCAGCGGCGCTGGAACTCTTGACATCCAAGCTTCCAAGCTCACGATTGATGGGGTGGACGGCACGGCGGGAAGCATCGGAACTCTCACATTCGAGGCCTATGAGGGCACAAATGCCGAGCTCGTGTTGGGCGGCGACCTCACCTTCAAGAGTGCGAATGGCGGAGCCGGTCACAAGGTGAGCCGCAGCACTAGCGCGACTAGCGAGACCGTGTGGTACACCTGGGATGCGACAGGAGAGACGAATGATATCACTTACGATCATTGGGCTGACTTCCTCGTCAAGTACGGTGTTGGTGTAGTCGAAGGTGTAGATGGATTTGGCGCCGGCATCGGGGTGGGACTCGGAGTGGCCGAAGGGAAGAAGATCACGGTGAAGGGCGGTACGACCGGCTTTGACAACGAGTTGAAGATCCTGAGCGGCACCTTGCAACTGGATGGTGCGAACTTCACCTTGGACAAGAAGATTTACGCCGAAGCCGGCGGTACGCTGTATGTGGCGACGGCGAGAAATGACGGTGCTGCGGGCACACCACACTATACTCTGACCCTGAATGCGGGCGGCGACTTGAAGAGCGCGCTGGTGATGAGCCAGTGGGGAGCGCAGATCGCTTTGGGTGCAGGTGCAAATCTCACTGTGGGCGGTTTGCAGCATGACAGCGCTTACCAGAGTAATAACGGAGGGGGCCTTAATAGCGGCAGATACCGCAAGATTTCGGCCACGGATACCAGTGACCACTCGCTGAACGTCAACGTGGCGAGCAGTGGTTCCTACACCTTGGATGGGTTGGAGACCGACCAATACATCAACTTGGTGAAGCAGGGGGCGGGGACGCAGGTGTTGCAGAAGGCGACGCTGAAAGGCGACGTGACGGTGGAGGAGGGCGTTCTCGAGTTCAGCGGGGCTGAATCGAGCATTGAGGGTGCCTTGAGCGGCACGACGCCGCAGCAGGGCAAGACGGTCGAGCTGAAGGTGACCGGCACGACGCTGGATGTGAAAGGCGGCGGTGATTTCGGCGGCACGCTGACCATGAGCGGGAGCGCCGCGTTGAACGTGAGCGCGGCGACACTGAGCTTGTCGAATTTGGCGGCGGCGGGCACGATCACCGTGGATGGCACGACCTTGACGCTGAACAAGGTGACGGGCAGTCTGACGAGCCTGACGCTGAAAGGTGAAGGGACTACGCTCGACCTGAGCGCGGTCACGACGTCGCTCAATCTGGGCAGCCTGACGGGCGACAGCGCTAACTCCGCTACCATCAAGCTGGGTGACGTCAGCAGTCTGACGGCGGGAAGCACGGGCCTGCAGCTACTGCTCTCCGGCTTCACAGGATTCTCGACAGAGTATAAGTTGCTCATCGACGTGAGCGCGCTGGCAGGGCACCTGAACCAGGAGTTCACGTACGACCTCTTCGGGACGGGGTGGAATTCGGGTTGGCTTGATTCCATGGAGCTGACCAACATGGATGGTCTCGGGTTAGACGCTCACCACACGCTGGAGCTTACCAACGAGGGCAAGCTCGTGTACAAACTTCAGACGTCGACCTTGACGTGGACGAACGGTGGCAATGATGGCACTTGGGAAGCTCAGGGCAATCAAGCAGCCGACTGGAAGGAGAATGTGGCATTTGGTTCGGGCGACAGCGCGATCTTCGGTGCGGACGGGTTAGGTAGCGGCGACAGCGCGACCGTGCAGATTTCCGGCAAGGTGGCGGCGGCCGATCTCACCGTGGAGAAGGATGGCTACACCTTTGCGAATAAGGATACCGAAGGGGACTCCCTGACGGTGACGAACTTGATCCTCGGCTCGACGAGCGAGGATGGGGACGAGATTGACACGCCGGCGTTGGTGACCTTCCAGACCGGTGTGACCGTGGGCGAGAGCGTGAAGGGTCAGGGAACCGTGACGCTGGACGGCACGACCGGCAGTCTGACGCTGACCAACACCGTCGATAATAGCAACCTGAATCTGAATCTGACGGGCGGCAGCTTCACGGTGAACGGTGCGGGCGACAGCTCGCTCGGCACGGTGACGGTGGGCAGCAGCGGCGGCTCCCTCACGCTGGGCAATACGGCGAGCAGCAAGCTGACGGCGGAACTCGCGGGAGATACTGCGGGCGCCACGCTGAAGCTGACCGGTCACCAGAGTGAAACGGTGACGAGTGAGTTCGCTCTCTCCGGCACAACCAAGGCGACGGTGAATCTGGAGAATGCCACGCTGAGCGGCAACGACCTGAGCGTGGCGGGTGTGATCGGTGATGCGGATAGCGTCCTCACCGGCAGCATCACCGTGACGGGTACAGGCGGCAGCTTCGACGGAACCGTGAAGGATTTGACCATCACCGTGGATGGCGACAGCAGTGAGGCATCGCAGATCTTGACGGACACGGATGGTACCATCACGAAAGCGGACGTGAAACAGAGGGGCGCGTTGACCGTGAATGGCACGGTGAACGAAGCCGCTGTGGACGGCTCCTTGACGCTCGCCGGCGGCAGTGTGGCGAACCTGAGCGGTACGGGTACCTTGACCCTGACAGGGGATGCGGCGGTGAACGCTGCGACTCCGGATGGTACGAACACGATCGGAACCTTGGACGTCGAGACGAGCAGTCTGACGCTGAACGGCGATCTCGCCACGAGCAAGCTTGACGGCTCGAACGGTGGCAAGGTCACCGGCGGCGGCACGCTGACCCTGAACAACAGCAAGGCGTTGAACGACGTGCAGGTTGCCATTGAGTCGAACCTGGCTCACGCCGGATCGGCGGATGTGACCTTGAAGGCGGCCTTTGGCGGGACGAACGGAGCGGCTCTCACCGTGAGCGGCGCCAGTGATAGCACGCTGACGCTGGCCGAGGGCGGTCACATCACGAGCCTGAGCGGCACGGGCAAACTCGCGCTGACGAAAGGCGCGACCATCGACGCCATGAGCGGCAGCCTGACGAGCCTGAGTCTCGGCGGCGACCTGAACTTGAAGGGCGGTGTGTCGTACAGCTTCGGCGCCTTGTCCCTGACGAGCAATGCCACGCTGAACTTCTCGGGTCTGAGCTCAAGCAACCTGAGCAGCTCGAGCATCACGCTGACGGGTCTGGAGGACGTGACGGCGACGGGGGGAGAAGGCAAATACACCCTGACGCTGGAGCTGTCGAGCGACATCCTCACGCAAATCACGCAAGCGGGCGGTACGTGGCAGGTGTTCAAGGGAAGTGGCCTCGGTGATGGTTGGCAAGACCTGATCACGCTCGACACGTCGCACAGGGAGACTGGTTACACCCTGTACCTGGGTAGCGACGGCACGTTGCACTACGAGGAGCTGAAGGGCGCACTCACCTGGAACGGCACGACTGAGAATTGGGATGCCAGCAGCTCTGACCCCGACTGGTTCCAGGGGGCTGCCGACGCGGGCGGCATGAATGTGGCGTTCACCAACGGGACGCTGGACGCCAAGCAGGACGTGGTCTTTGCGGCTCAATACGGCGACAATGTGGACGTCAAGAACAAGGCTGTGCAGGTGAACGGCGCGGTCGTTGCAGGCAGCATGACCGTGTTGGGAACGGGCTACAGCTTCAGCGGGAAGGCGGGTGACCCGAACGATTCTCTCACCGTGGATAGCCTGATGCTGGGTGAGGCGGCGACGTTCGACGTGACGACGACCGTGACCGGCGCGTTGAGCGGCGACGGAGACCTCACCCTGAAGGGCACGATGGACGTGGGAACGGATTTGGCGACGAATACCTACAGCGGAACCATCATCCTGGAGGGCGGCAGTCTGACCGCGGCGGGTGAGGCAGCCGTCAAGGTAGGGGAGGCCGGCGGCAGCCTGGAGGGCGACGGCAGCGGCCTGAAGGTTGATCTGAGCAGTGAAGCCTCGAAGGCCGGCGAACTGGAAGCGAAGGGAAAGATCACCCTGACCGGTACGACGAGCGGCGCGTTGAAGGCTACGGGAAATGTCACCGCCGGAGATGCGGCGGGCGGCAAGACCCCGTTGAGCGCGGCGACGTTGACGGGCGACAGTGGCTCCTTGACCGGGGCTCTCACCCTCACGGGAACGAAGGGTGAGGATGGATCATCGTACAACAACGATGCGACCTACTCCGGCACGGTGAGCAATCTGGAGCTGACCCTGCAGGGCGGCAAGCAGACGCTGGATGGCAAGACTCTGGATCTGGACAAGGTCGTGCTGAGCAGCGGGGCTGAGTTGGTTCTGGGCGGCGGAAGCACCACGGAGGCGAATTTGACCGGGCTGGACGGCGAAGGCGCGACCCTGACTCTGGGTCATGATGCCACCCTGACTGACACGGGCAACTCGATCGGCACGCTGAATGTGGGGAGCAGTACGCTCACGATTTCCGACAGCGCGGCTCTGGATGCCAAGACGCTGAGCGGCACGGGCGTCATCGGCGGCACCGGGATGCTGACCTACTCGGGTGACGAGGCGAGCGGTTCGTTTGGCGGCTCCATCACCAGCAACTTCACGTACAGCGGCACAGATGCCAACGCGTACACCTTGACGCAGGCCTTCGGAGGCAGCACGCTGACCGTGACGAAAGGCAGCTTGACGCTGGAGCAGGGCTTGACAGGGACCTCTACCGGTGTGACCTTGACGGGTGCCACGCTCACGGTGAGCAAGAGCGGCACCATCAGCTCGCTCACGGCGGGAACCGGAGACGGCTTAAGCACCGCAGCGGGCAATCTGGTTCTGTCGGAGGGCGGCACGATCACGGCGATGAGCGGGAAGCTCAGCAGCCTGAGCGTGGGCGGGGATCTGACCCTGGGTGCGGGTGCGTACGACTTCGGCGACCTGACGCTGACGAGTACGAACGGGCTGAAGCTGACGATTGACGGCAAGGACAGCACGATCACCAAGCTCACGCTGGGGCAGACTGTGAACGGTTTGAGCGCCACCAATCAGCTGAAGATCGAGATTTCTGGGGACGTGGTGACGGTTCTGAACAATTTGACCGAGGATAGGCTGAACACCAAGCTCAAGAAGTGGCAGCTCTTCAACGGAGCCATCGTGCAGAACAACGCGACGTGGCACGAGAACATCGTGCTGGAGGGGTATGAGAGCTCCTTAAAAGCGTTGGGAGGTCGTCATTCGCTGTACCTGGATAACGAGGGTTACCTGACGCTGGAAGATTTGGACGGTCAGGAATTGGTCTGGACCGGGACAAAGAACCAGACTTGGGAGGATGCGAATGGCGATGAGGATTGGAAGGTCGGTGACCACGGCGACACCTTTGCCTTTGCGAAGAGTGACAGCGTGATCTTCGACAACACGGCGACTAACAACCACACCGTGGAGTACTCCGGCGCGGTGGAGGCCAAGAACATGACCGTGAAAGACGCCGCGGACTACACCTTCACGGCGGAGGAAGGCGATACCAATAGCTTGACGGTGACCGGTACGCTGGATCTGCAGGAGGCGGCGAGCTTCAGCGGCACGGTGAACTTCAACGGCACCGTGAAGGGCAGTGAGGGCGCTGACTTGACTGTGGGTGGCGGAACGGTGACGTTCAAGAAAGCTCTGGGCCAGGAAGGAGCCGACGGCTTCACGGGCGCCCTGAAGGTGATGGGCGGCACAGCTGAGCTGGAGTCGGGCGGCGACATCACCAGTCTGACGGTGGCTCAGGACGCCGCACTGACCTTGAACGGCGACCTGACCACGGCTGACTTGCTTAATGGTGACGGAGAGACAGGAGGCAGCATCGATGGAACGGGCAAGTTGACCCTGACTTACGGCGGTGAAGGCGGCTCGTTCGGCGGTACGATCGACGTGGCCTTCACGTATGCCGGAACGAACGACAAGACGTACACCTTGAAGGGTGCATTCACGGGCGATACCTTGACCGTGCAAAGCGGCAAACTCGTTTTGGACTTCACAACGACAAGTGATGGAAGTGGCACCACGCTGGTTCTGAGCGGGAAGACCCTCTCGGTGACGGGCGGTGAGCTGACCGTGGGTAGCAATTCCATCCAGGAGGTGACGGTGGGTACCATCGACATGGGCGACATGAAGAGCGTCGACGGCAAGTTGACCTTGGCGGGCTCGTCGCACAACACCGTGGAGGGCGATCTGACCATGGGTGAGAAGGCCACTGTGGATCTCGGCGCGGAGGCTTCTGTGACCGGGACGCTGACCTACGACGGAGGCGTGCTGAGCTGGACGAAGGATCTGGAGGCAGGCGCGCTGAAAGGCACCGGGACGGCTCTGGATGCGACAGGCAAGAACCTGACCCTCACCGGCGGTGGGGGAGGGAAGCCGCTGCAGAGCGACTTCTCCGGCACGTTGACGGCGGACAGCCTCACGGTGTCCGGCGGAACGCACGATCTGAAAGGCGCGGTCACGCTGGGCGGCGGCGGCGATGACCCGACGGACGGTTTGACGGTGGATGGAGGTGCGACCCTCACGCTGACTGCCGGCGGGAATACGGTGACGGGGGCGAAGGTGGATGGCACCGGCATCTTGAACTTCGGCGGTGGTACGCTCACCGATCTGACCGGTTCGGGCACGGTGAACGTGACGGGAGACATTACCAGCTTCTCCACGGGCGAAGGAGGATTCGGCGGTCTGCTGGATACGGAAACGCACACCGTGACGGCGGGTAGCAATGTCACCTTGGGTGCGTTGAATGGCACCGGTAAGCTGTCGATCAATGGCGGCAACGGCAAGCTCACGCTTTCCGGTACGCAAGGGGGAACCTTCAGTGGCACGGTGGAAGCGAGCAATTTGGTGTTCAGCGGCAGCGGCACGCAGACACTGACGAAGGAGAAAGGGTGGACCTCCGTGGAGGTGGGCGGCAGCGGTACTTTGGAACTGACGGACGCGACCATCGACTCGTTGGCGGGTAAGAGCGGCAACTTGACGCTGTCCGGTGAGTCGACGATCACGGCGGTGGATGCGAGTAGCAGCACGCTCACCAAGCTCACGCTGGGCGGCACGACCACGCTGGGCGGCACGCAGGACTTGACCATCACGACCCTGGCTCTTTCGGACGAAGCCACGCTGGTCATGGGCGACGTGAGTCAAGCTCAATTTGCGAACCTCGCGTTCGGTGCGGACGGCAAGCTTGAGTTTAACAGTCACCACCTCACCCTGCAGCTGGATGCGCGCAATCTCCAAGCGATTATCGCGAAGGGAAGCGGCAACATCCAACTGGTGGAAGGCTTGAGCAGTATCAGTGGGGACAGCTTCCTCATTGGTTGGAGAGACGACAATGACTCGCTTACCAACAACTTCGTGTTCAGTCTGGATAGCCAAGGCAAACTAGTGTGGGAGATGAGCGCGGATGCCACGCTCACCTGGGACAACAAGAACAGCGGTGCTAGTGAACCGGATGGTCAACTCACGTGGAAGAACGCCAACGAAAAAGATCAAAATAAAGAATGGCAGACCGGCGCGGGCTACCAGGCCTTTGCGGAGGGTAACAACGTTGCTTTCGCGGCGGCGGCACAGGAGGCTGCCTACACCATCACGATTGACGGTGCAGGCGTGACGGCGGGAAACATGACCGTGAAGGTCGGGGCTCCGGCAGCAGATGAAGATGGCACCACCACCGCGACCTACGAGTTCAGCGGCGGCACGCTGACGGTGAATAGTCTCACCATCGAGGACAACGCGACGGCGGTGTTCTCCGGCGGCATCACGGTCAAAGACGCGACGACGGTGGGCAGTGGAACTGAAGAGGCCAAGCTGCAGGTGAAGGTAGGGTCGACACTGACTCCGACCTTTACCGGTGGCATCACCGTTGCCGCCAACAGCCGCCTGGTGATTGATGGGGCGGGTGTTACTGAACAAGGTGCTACGGCCGTCGCTTGGTCTGGCTCTGTCACCGGCAATGGGGCCATTGAAGTCTCCGGCGGCACTTGGGCAAAAGGACTCGGCAGCACTTCTTTCTTCACCAAATTACTGAGTGGGCAATCCACGGACAATCTCCTTTCCGCCCTGTACCTGACGAACAGTGCGATTTGGACGCTGAACTCTGCAGACAACGTTAATGGTAGCACTGCAACAAATGGCTGCATAGGCGAAAAAGTCAAGGATTTGTATATCGATGGGTCTGCCTTGAAGGTGAGCCTTAGCTCCGGCAGTGCGCTCAACGCGAAGGGTAATGTGACTCTGCACTTGAAAGGTACGGGTTCGGATGGGGCAGGTGCGTTCACTGTTAAGAACGGTGGGATGACACAGACTGCATCGAATTTCTCGAATTGGGCATTCGTACTGGATGATGATGCGCAGATCGGCGTATACACCAATGGAGACCTCACTTTGGGAGCAGACAAGCTCTCTCTGAACAATCATACCCTGACTCTGAATGACAGTGAACAGACTAATTACAATAGTGACAATGCCAAGTTCACCTTGAACGGCACGGTGGGTGTTGCCGGAAACGACGAGGGCAAGATCAGCCTCTCGACAGGTACCTTGATTCTAGGATACTCGGGTGACGGCGCCAAGGAGCATCTCGACGGCGTTGTCATTGAATTGAAGGACAAAACGTTCTTAGAGCTGGGCGATGCGGATGCGTACGGCATTGCGGGATTGACCGGTTCGGGTACGGTGAAGGTACACAGCGGCGAGCATACGCTGGTGCTCTACACGGGGACGGACGAGACCTCTTCCGCGACCATCGTGGACAACGTGAGCCTCGATATGGCGGGCGAAGGGAAGCAGACGATATCCGGCAGCTTCAGCGGTAAGGACATCACCGTGAGCGGCACGGGCGAGCTGGTTCTCGGCGGCGAGGCGCACGGGGTGGAAGCCACGGGCGACGTGACGCTGACGAGCGGCACGCTCACCTTCGGGAACACGAACAACAGCGTGGCGGGAACGATGAGCGGCAGCGGCACGCTACAGTTGACCTTCGGGACTGATAACTCCACGGCTTCGCTGAGCGTGGGCGCGATGGATGATGCATTCGCCCTGAAGAAAGCGGATGGAACAAACATCGGAGAGGATGATACGTTGAACCTGACCATCACGGCAGGGGCGGCGCAGGCAGCCGACGCGACTTACACGGCGGCTCTGAATCTGGGCAAGGGCGAGCTGAAGATGAGCGGCGCTCAGACCCAGACATTCAGCGGAACGGTGACGGCGGGAGCTGTGTCCGTGACGGCTGGCGTGCTGGTCTTGTCCAAAGACGGCAACAGCATCAGCGGCGCGATCACCATGGGCAGCGGTACGCTGACGGTGGACGGCACGACGACGGCTGGCTCGCTGACGGACGATACCTCCGCGATGGGCAAAGGCACGGTGAAGGGTAGCTCAACGCTGACCCTGAAGGGTGCGGGAGAGAGGGCGATGTTCGGCGGCAACCTGGATGGGGTGAGCTTGAAGATGACCGGCAGAGGCAAGACGCAGAGCTTCACGGGTGATCAGAACAGGGTCGGCTCCGTGACGATTGACGCCGGTACGTTGAGCTTCACGAATGGGCTCGACGCGAGCGGAACGGTGACCGTGGGTGATGGGCAGGACAGTTCGGATAGCACGCTGACGTTGAGCGCAGGCGGCGCGATCACAATCACAGGCAAGCTGACGGTGAACAGTGATGGCACGGTGGGCTTGACAGGCGAGCTGAGCGTTGGCGGTCTGAGCGGCTCGGGCGACATCACGGGCCGCGGTGCGCTGAACGTGACGGATACGACGGGCGCTTCTGAGACGTACAGCGGCGATATCACGGCGGATCTCACGTACAATGGCTACAATGGCACGAAGGCGGAAGTCGGCGACAAAGACAGCAGTCTGGAGATCTCCGGGAAGCTGGACGGGAATGTTACTGTGAGCGGCGGTGCGCTGAAACTGAGCGGAAGCGACGGGTACGACTTCAGTACCAGTGGCAAGACCGTGACCATAAACCGTGGTTCGCTGGAACTGGCGGGCAAGACCACGCTTGGGACTGTGAATGTTTCCGATTGTGGTGCACTCATCGTGAATGCGGAGAGTGCGGAGGTGACGCTGAGCCAGGCTTGGACGGGAACGCTGGGCACGCTGACGTTACAGAGTGGCACGCTGTCGCTGACGGCGGACACGTACACGATGGCAACCTTGGCGGCTGGCAGTGATTCGGCTGGCACTCTCAAGGTGGCGCTGAGTAGTCATAACACAGGACGTTGGACAGGAACGACGTTGGCCGTGACGAGCGGTCTCAGCGGGTTCAGCAAGGACAAGCAGCTGACGATCGACCTCGGCGGCATCAACTTCACTGAAGGAGATTACACGGACTTCAGTTACCAGCTCTTCGCGGAGCAGGATTGGATGGATTCCACAAGCGATTGGGAGCAGTACGTGAAGCTGCAAGGCTACACCGTAAGCGCTCTCCAGAAGCTCACGCTGGATAGTGATGGCTACCTGAGACTCACCGAAGCCGAGGGCATGACTTGGGACGGCAAGAGCGGCAGTAACACGTGGTCTGCAACGGACGGTGCGCACAACTGGTCCACCGGTGTGGGCGATGACGTCCAGTTCGCTACCGGTAAGGACCTGCCCGTGGTGTTCCAGGGAGATGGCGATGGAGATATCTCGGAGAGTGTCGTGCTGGACGGCGCGATCACCGCGACGGCCATGAGCGTGACGGCGGGTGACTTCACCTTCTCGGATGACAGAAACGATGACAGACTGACGGTGACGGGTCCGCTGGATGTGGCGGGGGGCGCCTCGGCTACCTTCGAGACGGATGTGACCCTGCAGGGTGACCTGACGGGCAAGGGCAAGTTGGCGGCAGGCAACGGCGGTACGGTGAAGCTGACCGGCGATAAGTTGACGGCCAAGAGCGGCACGGACAAGGGCTTCCAAGGCACGGTGGAGGTGAACGGCGGCGAGCTGTCCGTGACGGGCAACGCCTCCGGCTGGGGTGCGACACTGGAGGTGGGTGCAAGCGGCGGCACGCTGAATGCGGCGACCGCGGGTGATTCGCTGGGCATGACATTCTCGGATGTGACCACGAATTCCGGGCAACTCACTGTGGTGGGCGATGGAACCGTGACCCTGAGCGGCAGCGACGATGATGTGACGCTGAATGTGACCGGCAAGCTGGCGGCAGATAACTTGACCATCGGCGGGTTGAGCGGCGACACCGGCACGGTGAGCGGCGACAAGCTGACCGTTGCGGGAACGGACGGCAGCTTCGACGGCACGCTGAGCGTGGCGGATGTGGTGGTGAGCTCCACGGGCTCGCAGAGCTTCTCCGGCGCGAGCTATACCGACACGGTGTTCACGGTGGATGGGAGCGGCACGCTTTCGTTCACGCATACCGGCGGCGTGACCCTGAAGGGCTTGGCGGGCAGCGGAACGATTAACGATGGAGATGACGCCGAGACGAAGCTGAGTCTGAGCTTCCAGAACACGGCGACCACGGCGACGGATGGTGGTATGCAGACCTTCAAAGGTGCGCTGACGGATGTCGGCAGCATCACGGTGACGAAGGGTGCGCAGGGCTTCTCGCAGGCATTCACCGGCACGCTGACGGTGGGTAACGGCGATGGGAATGCTGCCACGCTCGTGATGGGCGGTGCGGTGACAGACAGCACGATTACGGTGCAGTCCGACGGCACACTCGTGCTGAATGCGGAGGACAACGAGAACTTGACCTTCACCAGCAACACGCTGGGCGGCACGCTGACCATCGGCGATGCGACGCATGACAGCGCGGACTTGACGCTGAACAACGCGAGCCTGACCGGCGGCACGATCAACGGTTACGGCACGTTGACGCTGACCGGCGATGGCACAGGCGGCAGCATCGGCAGCACGGTGGGCGACGGCTCGCTCAAGCTTGACACCGCCGGCGTGCAAGAGCTGAAAGGTGATGTGAACGTCGCGAGCATCACGGCGTCGAGCTCCGGCATACTGACGCTGAGCGGCAGCGGCACGATCACGAGCGGCTCTGTCACCATCGGCAACAGTCAATTCATCGACGGGTCCCCGGGGCAGCCCGATTCGCAGGTGGTTGTGACCGGTACGGGCACGAAGGCGCTCGGCAATGTCACGGTCAACGCGGACGGCGAACTCGTGGTGAAAGACGCCACAGGTTGGACGGCCGGCAAGACGATAACCACGGGCAACGGCGCGCTCGTGTTCGAAGGGTTGGAGTTGGACACCGATGCAAAGACGGCCGCCCTCTTGCAAGGTATGCTGGGAACGACGGCGAATCAGTTGGATCGCCTCGTGTTGAGAGGCGGCACAGTCATGACATCACAGGGCTCCGCAAAGGCGAATCTGCTCTCAGCGAAGGATATCTATGTGGGGAGAGAAAGCACGTTTAGCATTAATTCGTGGGCTCTTCTGAACGACGCGGTCGGACATACCGTTCATATTGAAGGAACAGGAAAAGATAATAATGGGGCACTCCACATTGGTACCACTAACAATGTAGGCTTCGCTGCTAACTTGACCTTGGATGGGGATGCGACTGTAAAGACAGATAAAGAATTCTGGTTTAAGGGTGAGTTGACACTCGGCAAGAACGTGTTGACGAAGACGGGCAGCAATGGTATGTTCCTGGATAAGGGCTTTACGATAGGGGGAGAGGATAGCGGCTCCTTCGACTTGCAACAGGGACAGTTGTCCCTCCAGTACAACAATGGGGACGCCCTGGCGAATTACTCGGTGAAGTTGAGCGGCGGTCAGTTGAACGTCGCCAGTGAGGCAGCGTCCGGCTACACCGTGAAGTACCTTGAAGGGGAAAGCGGAACCATCACGGGTGGCGGCACCTTGGTGATTGACTACGACGGTACGGACATTGGTAACCAGGAGATGGAGGGTGACGCCTCGGTTACCGCCAACGTGACGGGCGGCAACCTGAGTCTCACGAAGAAGGGTGAAGGCAAGCAGACCATCACGGGCAGCTTCGACGGCAAGGATGTGACCGTGACGGGCGGCGAGATCGTGCTGGACGGTGATGGTAATAAGACCCTGAAAGGGGCGGTGACGGCCGCCGGCGGCAGCTTGACCTTGGACGGCGGGAATGTGACTTTGACGCAGGGTGCGACCGTGAAGGGAAACGACGCCGATCATGCCGGCACGCTGACGCTGAAGAGCGCGAACACCGGTCTGACTAAAGACACGGAACTGAAGGCCGAGGCGAACGGCAGCATCGTGCTGGACTTCGGCGGACAGACGTGGAATCGCTCGGAGCAGGGCAACATCAAGGTGAACCTGGACGGCGGCACGCTGGAAATGAGCAAGCTCACCGGAAGCGCAGTGAGTGGGAGTAGCTACGGGCAGGAGATCCACATCAACGAGCTGACCGGCAACGGCGGCACGATAACGTGGAACAGCGGGCTGACTGTCGGCAACAGTCAGATTATGCACGTGGGCAGTCTGAGCAGCGGCGCGAGCGGTCTGGACCTCGGCAGTTTGATGACCGGGCAGGAGCTGCACCTGGAGAACCTGAATGACGTGCAGGGCGAACTCAGAGTGGATGTGACCAGGGGCGGTAAGGTGTACCTGGATGCCGTGAATCAGGGTGAGGGAATGAGCGGGTCGATTTCGGCCGGCACGGGCGAGCTGTTGGTGGATGCGCGCCACGGAGACGGCTTCCACAAGACCGGGGCGGGCAGCTTCGCGGTGAAGAGCAAGCTGAACGTGGCCGAGGGCTCCTTGTACATGAACTACGACGGCACGCTCACCTGGGGCGCTTCCGGAGGCATCGACGGCAGCTTGACGGCGTTGAAGAGTACGGAGATTGCCGTGGCGGAGGGTGTGACGCTCAAGTACACCATGGAGGACAATCTGCTGCTGCTGGATGCGAGCCTGTTCCAAAGCTTCGGGACAGACCAACTGCACATCGACTTGTCGGAGGCCGATCTCGCGATGCTTTCCGAGGGCTTCGACCTGGGAATCGTGTGGAACAGCGATGACTCCACTCTGCTGGAGAATCTGACGAGCGCGCTGAGTCTGGAAGACGTCGACCTTGGCACGGACGGTGGCGAGGTGAAACTGGAGTGGCGGCAGCAGGCGATGGATGCGTGGAACCTCTTCCTGATTGTGGATGGAGAGGTCACGCGAAGCGGCGTGCCGTGGGATATGGCATGGGGCAAAGGCATGATCGACGCGCCCTCCTCCAGCGACATGGAGGGGCATACGCTGGATAGTGCGAACAGCAAGTTCGGCGAGACTGGTGCAGACACCACCGACTTCACGAAGCACGCGCTCCAGCTCGGCGCGGATGGAAGCAATTACCTCGACGATAAGGGTCGGCATACCCTGATTCGTCTGACGACCGGCGCTGCCGAGGAGGCGGCCACGGTGGTGGGCGGCATCATTGTGGACGATGCAGATGACCCGAAGGTTCTGAAATACGACAGCTACATTGAGTTCGAGGTGGCAGAGAGCCAGACGAACCAGCACCTGCACATGCTGGTGGGCGGGTCGAGCTGCACCTACAGCGACAACAGCGGCGACGCGTACGCGAGCTTTGACGGCACCAGCCACATCCAGATGGACGGCGGCGTGGTGGACTACATCGTGGGCGGCAACCACGTGAACAACAGCACCTTCACCTTCAATGGCGCCAGCTACATCACCGTGTTCGACGGTGAGGTGAAGGGCGGCATCGTGGGCGGCAGCACGCTGACGAAGGGCACGCAGAGCGACGATCTCTACGCCTTCTACGGCGACTCGCACATCTTCATCTACACGGCGCTGAGCAACGGCGTCGGGGAAGCCGCCCCGAAGATTTCCACCGGCGCCGAGCAGGGCGCGGGCTTTACCGCCGTGGTGGGCGGCAACGCCTGGGTGGACTTCGGTGCGATGATCGGGCACGATTCGATGAACCCGAAGTTCTTCGGCAACACGAACATCACCATCGATCTGACGGGCGATGCTTACGAGGGTGATACGAGCAACCAACACGTGTTTGACTCGGACCGCAACACGGGCAGCTTCGACAAGTCCATCGTGGGCGGCAACTACACCGTGAGCGCCGACGATGCCGGTGCGGGCGGCGTGCGCAACACCTCCTTCGAGGGCGACACGCACATTACCATCAACGCCGTGAACGCGACATTCTCGGATGGCGACACGATGGAAACGCTGACGAGCGGACACGTCTTCACGAAGGGCATCGCGGGAGCGAGCCGGCGCGCCAGCAACGGCAGCGGCACGACGACCTTCAAGGGCGACACGTACATCAACATCGATGGCGGCATGTACCGCGAGGCGATAGCGGGCGGCATGTGGTTCGAGAAATCGGCTTCGGGGGCGCATGAGTTGAAGTACGACGGCGACACGCACATCACGCTCTCCGAGGGACAGTTCTGGCGCGTGGTGGGCGGCAATTACACGCTGGGAGGCTCGTCCGGCGCGAGTGAGGCGACCGAGGGCGACACGCATATCACCATCACGGGCGGCGCCTTTGATTCCAAGTTCGGCAGCAACGGCGACGATCAGTTGAGCCTCGGCTTTGTGGCGGGCAGCGACTTCTACCGCAACGACGCCGGCACGGGCAACGACCGCAGGGGCAGCACACACGTGACGATCGAGGGCGGCACGTTCAACGACATGCACATCGTGGGCGGCGACTACGCGAACTTCTCGTCTGCGGAGGGCGGAAGCGGAACGAGTCCGAAGGCGACCATCAGCGGCACGACGAACCTGACCGTCGGCAAGGCGGGCAGCATGGATGGGGCCTTGAGCATCACCGGCGTGCTGGTGGGCGGCAGCTACCTGACGGATAACGGAGCCGACGGAGGCTTGAGCGTGGGCGGCGTGAACCTGACCATCAACAGCGGCACGATTGCCGGGGAGGGAGAGAGCGGCGACGACAAGCACGAGCACGGCGAGCTGGCGGTGGTGGCCGGCAACATGATCATCGACGGCGGAGCGGCGCACGGCAACCACAGCGTGACCGTGGAAGGCGAGACGAAGCTCACCATCAACGGCGGGCAGATCACGGGCGGCATCGTGGGCGGCAGCTACCAGAGCAACCACCAGAAGCTGGCCGGAGGCTCTCCGAACACTCTGAGCAGCGGCAAGATCACCCTCGACCTGAACGGCGGCACGATTAACGGCAACGTGTACGGCGGCCACTACAGCGAGGTGGGGGATCACTCCGACAGGCTGCAGCTGAGCGACATCACCATCAACCTGGCCGGCTCCGACATCACGGGCGACATCGTGGGCGGCAGCTACCGCAAGGCGAAGGCGGGGCTGGAGAACCTCGGTACGGACTACCAGAACAAGGGGACGATTACCCTCAACCTGACGGGCGGCACGCTGACGGGCAATGTGTATGCCGCGGGCTGGCACGAGAATGCTGCGGATGAGGGAGCTAAGGCGCTCACCTCGCGGACGACTGCCGTGGTGGTCGACGTGAACAGCGGGTTCACGTTCAGCGCGGAGGGCGTGCTCTCCGGCGGCTACCACAAGGCGGAGTACGACAAGACGAAGGACGGGTCGTACGTGGGTACGGCGATGCTGAAGGTGTCGGGAGTCGCGACGGGTCTGAACAGGATGACCCTGCAGGACTTCGACGTGATTGACACGAATTTCAGTGTGACGGCGGCGGGACTTCGCCTGAGCGAGGATGTGACGACCTTCACCAAGAACGGCACGGGCGTGCTGACCGTGGGCAGTCTGAACGCCCTCTCCGGTACGGATCCCACGGGCAACTACACCGGCACGATCGCCATCAAGGGCGGACGTCTGGTGGTGAACGGGGATATGACGCTGGCGGGCGGGCTGACCTTGGACTTGACCGGATTGTCGAGCAACAAGGAGGCCCTGCTGCAAGTGAACGGCGAGTTGAGCTTCGCGGAGGGAGTCGGTTCCGGCTCGCAACTGGCCCTCACCCTGGAGGGGGTGGACGGGCTGAGCGCGGGCAAGTACGTGCTGGCCAGCGGCTTTACGGACGATGTGACCGCCGATGATATCGACAATTACTTCAAGGATTACGCGAGTGTCTTGAATGCTTGGGTGACCGATCACACGGACGATGACAGCAGCAATGTGAAAGCCGAGCTGAAGATCGAGGGCGGCGAGCTGTTGCTCTCCCTGAACGCGATCGATACCAACTCCTGGTACTGGGAGGGCGGTACGACAGATGAGGACGGCAAGCAGAAGGACATTGTGTGGGACGATAGCAACGACAACTGGAGCAAGGAGGATGAATCCGGGACTCAGGGCCCCACGCCGAATCAGGCACCGGTGGTGTACTTCACGGAGGAGGCGACAGGCGACGTGCAGGTGTCGGGCAAGGTGACCCCGGGCGGCATGGTGATTGTGGATGGCGACCACACCTTCAAGCCGAAGGAGGGCGCGAGCGGTCAGATCACGCTGAAGCCCGAAAATGGCGAGGGTACGCCCGATGCGGAGTATGCCGGCAAGCTGGTGGTGCAGGGCGGTTCGGCGGATCTGCAGGTGCAGACGAATATCGAGGATGTGGAGCTGCAGGGCGGCAAGCTGACGCTGAGCCACGACGAGGCATTGGATAAGGACGCCAAGGTGACAATGGACGGCGGCACGCTGGCATTCGGCGAGCACGATACCGACACGGCCACCGGCGACGGCGTTCTCTACTACGGCGCGAACAATCAGGGGCTTACCGAGAACCTGAAGCTGACGGACAAGAATCAGCTCAAGATTCAGGTGGGCAAGACGTACGAAGAGTTCGCCCTGGAGAAATCGCAAGTGGCTGCCGCCGCGGCTGAGACCGGAACGACCGACGGACCGGTGGTGCAGCGCACGGACAAGCCGATCACGCTGGGGAGTAACGCACTGAGTCGTACCCCTGAAAACTCCGACAACGTGGTGTTCGCCGCGCTGACGAACGGCGTTGAGAAGGGCGGCCGCTTCGGGCTGACCATGGCGTGGAAGGAAGGGGCGAGTAATCAAACTTACGAGGGACCGATTCATGTGCAGGAGGGCATCCTGAGCTACAACATCGCCGGCGCGGCAGGCGGCACGTACGACTTCGGGGACAGCATCAAGGTCAGGCAGGGCGGCGTGTTCAAGCTGAATGCGTCGGCCGGCACGGTGAAGGTCGGCGCCCTGACGAGCGATGAGATTCCTGAGGGCGATTTGACTGCCAGCATCGAGGAGCTGTTGGGCGACGCCGCTGTGGCGCGCGTGACGTTGGGTGACGCGAACGACAAGGCGGTGTACGAGCTGAACGGAGACAACGCAGGCTTTGAAGGCGTGTTGCAGTTCGTTGGCAACGGCACGGACAGCGTCGTGAAGATCAACGCGGCGGAAGCCCTGGGCAGCGAGCATGCTCTGGAGCTGCAGGGACGCGCCGTCGTGCTCGGCAGCGGGGTTGATTCGACGATTGCGGTGAAGAGCATCGACGTGACCGGCACGAACCTCATCGGCGGGTACAGCAGGACGGCCGAGGATAGCGACCCGAATGCGGCGATCGCGGTGACGGGAACGCTCACGGGCGACGGCGTGATGGCCAATGCCCAGGGAACGGATGACGCCAAGACGGCCTTCCACCACACCTACACGGGCGACATGAGCAAGTTCTCCGGCACGATCGTGGCGGGTCTGGCGAAGACGAGGGACGCGAGCGGCGTCTCGGATTCGAGCTGGGAGCTGACGCTGACGGGTGATGCCACGGCGCTGGAGTTCGGCATCGGCGGCACGGGCGCGGTGAAGCTGAACGGCGGAGACAACGCGGTCACGCTGAACGGCGCGGTGGGCGGCTACGGCGATACCGTGAGCCTGGAGAACGCGGGCAAGGGCGACATCGTGCTCGCCGGCGCGAACACCACGACCGGCGCGCTGATCACGGGCGACGGTACGGATGGAGCGGCCACCGGCGGCTTTGTGCTGAACGGCGATGGCGCGACCTGGAACGGTGATGTACTGAATGGCAAAGGAACCTTCACGCTCACGGAAGGCACGCTGACCAAGGGCGCGACCTTCGATAAGGGCGAGGGCAGCATCGTGGTGGATGCCACGGGCGTGGTGGATGTGAAGGGCATGGCAGCGGGTACGCTCGGCGACATCACCGTGGACGGCTCGCAGGGCGGCCAACTCACGGGCGTGAAGGGCGACATCACGACAAACGATCGCCAGGTGACGCTGACCTTCGGGAAGGAGAACGTGGGCGACCAGGTCAACGGCGGCAAGGCGTTGATCGAGACGGAGGGCGGCAACCTGCTGGTGAGCAGCGATGATCCGGATCATCCCAATCCGCAAATCACGTTTGATGTGGATGCGGAAGAATTGGTGGAGCTCCTCACTCAGCACTCCGAAGCCGAGAAGAACAGCTTCCTGAATGTGCTGGACGGCGGTGAGCTGAAAGCCGGCACTGGGGTGAATATGGATAAGTACCTGAGCGGCTACGCCGAGTTGCTTGCCGGAGTCGGACTGAAGTTCACGGCTACGGAGCAGGGCGACATCGTGGTGTCGGGCTTCTCGCAGGATGTGTACCTGGTGCTGGACAAGGACAAGTACGGCTCGCGCGAAGGCAACATCACCGTGGGCGAGAACAGCGAGGACATGGAGAACTCTCAGGCTGTGGTGGTGGATAAGGATCAGACGCTGGATCTCACCTTCACGACAGGGACGGGCGAGGACGGCGCGGATGACACGAACGTGACCCTGAAGAACGTGGTGGGTCTGGAAGGCTCCACGCTGAATGCCCATAAGAACAGCGCGGTGACGGATGACGTGACGGTGACCTTCGACAACTCCATCGCGCAGAAGAACGACAAGGACGCCGCGACCGGCGACTTGAACGGCACGGGCTGGAACAAGGGTCAGGTGACGGATGGCGACCATACCGTGAACGACACGGAGAAGGACGGCTTCGACGTGCGCGGCATGGACACGACCTTTGAAGGCCTGGTGAAGGGCGGCGAGGGCGTGAACTTCGACAAGACGGGCGACGGCAACCTGGCGCTCGGCAGTGCGAAGACCGGCAAGGGCGGCATCCAGGCCAAGGGCGACCTGAAGGTGGAGGATGGCAGCATCACCGTGCAGGGCGGCAAGAGCAACACGGTGGGTTCCCTGACCTTCGCCTACGGCGACGACAAGGATAACCATGACACGGGCTTTGAGTTCACCAACGGCTCCAAGACCACGGTGGGCGACATCGTGGAAGAGGATGGCGGCGGCGACATCGGCATCACCGAGAACGCCGAGCTGGTTCTGGACAACTCCGGTAAGGAGAGTGGCAACGGCACGACGCTGGAGGATACTAAGTTCACCGGCGACGGCACGAGCAAGCTCACGGTGAGCGGCACCTCGAAGGCTGAAGACGGCGCGAAGAACGGCTCCAAGCTCACGATGAGCGGCGAGAATTCGGGTGTGGACGACTTGGATCTGCAGGTGAAGGACGGCGCGGATGTGGCTGTGGAGAATGGTGCGCAGGTGAAGGACAGCGACATCACGGTGTCCGGCAGCAGAACCAACGCGGATGACACGAAGACCGGCAGCAAGCTGACGGTGGGCGCGGATTCGTCCATCACGGGCGAGGGCGACATCACGGTGAAGAACGGCGGCGAACTCGCGCTGGAGAACGGCGGGACGATCGGCGACGGAGCGAGCAACAAGCTGGAAGGCGACATCACCCTGAAGGACGACGGCTCCAAGCTTTCCGTGGGCGATGATTCTTCGCTGGCGACGGAGGGACGCATGTCCGTGGGCAGCGGCAGTGAGCTGGACTTGAACAAGAGCCAGGGCAACTCCGTGGGATCTCTCACCGGCAACGGCACGATCTCCGGCGAGGGTGGTTCCGAGCTCTCGCTCACCGATCCCGAGAGCAGCAGCACCTTCACCGGCACGCTGACCAATGATGCGGGCTCCGGCAAGGGCGGGAAGCTGACGGTGGAGGAAGGCAGCCGGCTGACGCTGGATAATGTGACGACGGAGGCCGCCTGGGATCTGGGTGTGAAGGACGGCAGCTACCTGGGAATGCTCGCGGATGAGCAGGGAATGGACTTCGGCGATATTGAGATGGAGGGCGGCGGCAACCTGGCGCTCGGCGACATCTCCGAGGGCTTGGGCGGCAACCTGAAGGTGGATGATTCCAACGGCAAGAAGGGCAAGCTGAGTGTGGACATCGGCGATGGAAAGAGCAATGTGGGCCTGGGCAAGGACCTGCACATTGTGGGCGACGACGGGAAAGAGCTGTCCGCCGAAGAGGTGGCCGAGAAGCTCGATGTGGGCTTCACGGGGCTCGGTTCCTCGCACTACACCGGGTCGCTCCAGTACGATGACGCCGATGGCTGGTACGTCGGCATGGTGCGCCAGGAGACCAACGTCTTCGTCAAGCCCGGCATGCACAAGAATGTGGTCGCCGGCGCCAACTTGGCGTGGGAGATGGATGACCCGTACACGGCGGTCGGGCAGTATGTGCGCGGAGCCGGTGCAAACGGTGACCTGAACCGCTTGGCCAACGCCATTTCGCAGGCAGTGAACGGACCGGATTTCTTCAGCTTGCTGACGAATACCTACAACCCGGCGGTGGACCTTGAGCGCACGTTTGCGGCGATGGCCGGCAGCTCGGTGGCGACTCTCGGTTCCGCGACGATGCAGGACGTGAAACGCCAGTTGGAGAGCATGCGCAACCGCTCCACGATGCTGGGCGACGCGAATGTGAATGCCGACCCGGGTGCGAAGAAGGTACACGCCTGGGTGAATGCCGAGAGCGGCTACCACAAGGTGGATGCCGACAGCTGGGCGCCCGGCTACACGCTGGATGGCTGGGGAGGCACCCTGGGCGGCAGTGTGGAGGTCAACCCCAACACGTCCGTCGGCCTGGCTATCACCGCCATGTACAACGACCTCAAGACGGATTCGGCTGACATGGGCAGGGGCGATATCGACATCACCTACCTCAGCGGATTCATCCGCGCGCAGAAGGGAGCCTGGAGCCACACCTTCCTCGCTACGGTCGGCTTCTCCGACATCTCGCTGGATCGCACGGTCAACTACGCCGCCGGGGCCGGCTACAAGACCCACGGTGAGACGGATGGCTACGCCGCCGGTCTCATGTACGAGGTGGCCTACACGAAGATGCTCAACGAGAGGGGAACCATGGCGTTCCAGCCCGTCTTCAATGTGCAGTACCGCCACTCCGAGATCAACGGCTACGATGAAACGGGCAGTGACGCCGGGTTGCGCGTGAATGAGGTGACGGCCGACGTCATCACCTTCGGCGCGGGCGGTCGCTTGCAGTCGGTCATCCACGAGAATGTCTTTGGACGCTCCTCGGTGTTTGAGGCTCGTGTGCTGGCCAAGGCTGATGTGGGCGACGGCGCGGGCAAGGCGGCTAACTCGCTGCTCCACGGCAATCTCTCCCAGGAGGTCGAGAGCGCGGAGACCGGCAAGATCGGTGTTGAGGTCGGCGCTGGACTCACCATCCCGGTGGGCAGCAGCGGAGGCACCTTCTTCATCGACGGCTCGGCTGAGCTCCGCTACCGCTACACCAACCTCAACGCCAGCGCCGGTTACAGAATCAGCTTCTGATCGAAGCGTGATTCTGTAACGATGGACGCGTTGCGAATGACAAAGCCCCCGAGCCCTCGGGGGCGGTTGGACAACGCGCAAGACGCCCGACGGCCCCGTGCAGAGCGCACGCGAAGCGGAGTCTTTTAGCTGAGGGAGTGTAAAATTGTGGTGAGTTGTTGATTATTCTGAGGTTGACAGGAGGATGCTGCAACTATATACTGTCCACGTTGTTTTATGATGCCGTATATCAAAGAAATAGCCGTTCATCACGTACACCACTTGGAAGGATTTTCCATCAAAGTGGAGGACACGACATCTCCCAAAAACGGGCCGACGCACCTGATGCTGACGGGACGCAACGGCAGCGGGAAAACGAGCGTGCTGCGGGCGATTTGGGAGGTGATGGTAAGGATGACCAGAAATGGTCTGCCTGCCGAGCAATGGAGGGCGTGGATAGAAGCTGATAAGCGGAAAATAGACGAAGCCCGGGATGAGCACGAGAGGAATAAGGCGCAAGACTCTTTGAGGGATCATGAGAAGTATTTGGAGAAGCTGGTCGGTTCCGTTGAACTGATGGCTGACGATGACGGAGAGTTTGCGCGAATTTTGAACAGACGGGAAATCCTCATCGCATACTACGATGCGCAGCATTCGGCGGCGTTTGAGCAGCCAACGGCGCCGAAGATCACGGAGGTGGGATTTCCCCAAGATGTCGGCAAGAAAAGATCCGAGACCTTTCTTGAATTTCTTCTGAATCTCAAGGTGCAGGGGTCACTCTTCCGCGATGAGGGAAAGAACGAAGAGGCGGCACGGATCGGGACATGGTTTGAGCAATTTGATAAGACTCTTCAGCATATTTTTAATGACAAGCAGGCGAGATTGGAATTCGATCCCCATGGTTATGTGTTTACCATCGTTGATAGTTCCAAGCGTTCCCCGATGACCGCTTTGGCGGATGGTTACGCTTCGCTTCTGGACATTGTGTCGGACATCATTCTCAAGATGCAGACGCCGAATCAACTTACAGCGGCGTACGACAAACCGGGAATCGTCCTCATTGATGAGGTCGAGACGCATCTGCATCTTGAATTGCAACGGCTGGTTCTGCCCATTCTTACAACACTTTTCCCCAAAATACAATTTATCGTCACCACGCATTCTCCTTTTGTTCTCTCTTCCGTTGGCAATGCTGTGGCATTTGATTTGGAAAGACGCCAGCCACTCGACAATGCGGATGAGTATCCTTACGAGTCGCTCACCGAGGGCTATTTCGGAGTACAGGACGCGCCGGCTGCCATCACCGATAAGCTCCATCGGGTTCGTGAACTTGTCCGGGGAGGAGAACTCACCTCGGAGCAAAAGGAGGAGCTGAAGGAGCTTGTTAGCGACTTGGAAAGTATGCAGGGAAACAAAGAACTCCTGCTCGAACTTGAGCAGATTTCGCTTCGCCTCTTATGATCCAACTGCGCAAATCGCCCAATGCCCCAGCATCTCTCGCCGGGAAAAAGACGTGGAACGGCGAAGATGTGCAGGAAACTCTCTGTACTGATCAGGATGGGAAGTGCTACCTCTGCGAGAGTTGTACGGGGAAGAACTATCAAATCGACCACCTGAGGAGCCGCAAAAATTACCCGGAGAAAGCGTACGACTGGGCGAACCTCTTTTTGTGTTGCGGTTATTGCAACGGGAGAAAAAGCGACCAATTTGACGACATCGTTTCTCCGTGTGATGTGCCCTGCGAGGAGATCTTTGACATCATCCTGAAACCGGAATGCAAGGCTGTGGAGATTTCCGTACGACAGCCGGATATCCCCGGAGTGGGACAGACGCGGAAACTTCTCCATCGTCTGCATAATGGGAAAAGGGAAGGTATGAGAGATATCAGGGAAAAGATTTTCTACGATGAGTTGTGTAGCGTTGTCTTGAACTTTGCCCGCTGTTTGAAAGAGTACAAGAACGATAAGACTCCGGAGAATCGCGCTGAAGTTGTCGAGTTTTTGAAGATTGACCAACCTTTTCTTGCCGCCAAGAAGAGTCTGCTTCGCAGCTGTTCTGACCTCTTTGAGGATTTTCAGCGTGAAATGCTCTGGAATCGCGCGCGTTGCGCGGGGGAGCGGGGCGCCTAGATGCGCCTATTTACGATTTACGATGTGGGAAATTCGCGCGCGGAGCGCGGGGAGGCAAAGCCGCCGAGGGAGCGGAGGCGGATTGGACAACGCGTATGCGTTGCCCGCAGGGCGCTGAGGTAGTGCGGTACCGAAGCGTCAAAGCGGTATAGCGTAGCGGAATTTCATGAGTCAACGTGATACGTAGTTCGAAAGATACATAGAGATTTAGGTCATTATTTTTATAGGAAAAAGTACTATTTTCATATAAATATATTTCATATAATTATCTTGTATTGTGTAATTTATGAAAAATTAAAAAATTATCTTGAATGAAGAATAATTTGTGCTAAACTCAGGACATGATGGGAGCGGCAACAAGTGAGCTTTCTTTGGAGAGAAAAATCCTCAACTATCTGCGTCGTTGGGGAAGGGGCTGTGTTTTTTCCAACAGCGATTTTTTTTCGCTTTCCAATGATGCGAACGTTGCGTGTACACTGCACCAACTCAAAAAACGGGGGACGATACGTCAATTATGGCGCGGACTCTATGACTATCCCAGATACAGCAAACTGCTCCGGGAATGCCTTGCACCCGATTTGAGACTCGTCGCTGCCGCACTCGCTCGCAAGTACAAATGGCATATACAACCCTCGGGAAGTGCGGCTCTCAATTATTGGGGACTCAGTACGCAACTCCCCACACGGCTGCTCTATTTCTCGAGTGGTCCCAATCGTTTTTACACGATCGACAATCGTACGATCGAGTTCAAGCACGTTTCTTCAAAGCAATCACAGCTTGGCGATGAACAGTGCGAGCTCTTTATTCAAGCCATCAAGGAACTGGGAGACTTGAGTCTCTCTGACTCGTACCTTCCGAAAATCAAGACGATCCTCACGCCGGAGCTCATCCGTAATCTCAACAAGGCGACCCCTTTGTTGACTGAAAAACTTCGCTCTTCCATTCGAACTGTAATCATGCTGTCCGCCAATGAATAATTTTATCAATCGCCCCCAACGCGAACAACTCGAGCTTATCGGTCAGACTGCAGCCCGGTTGGATATGGATCCTGCTGCGATTGAAAAAGATTTCTGGGTTTGCTGGATATTGCGGCGTTTGTTCCAATCTTCTTTGAAAGAATCCATAATCTTCAAGGGGGGAACATGTTTATCCAAGGTTTATGGTCTCATTAAACGGTTTTCGGAAGATATCGATCTCATCTTGGATTGGTCTGATTTCTGCGCTGAATATGATTTGAATCCGGGACAGCACTACGGGAAATCCGGCAGAGAAAGGATGATGGAAGCTCTGGATGAATGGAACGCGCAACAGATTGCACAAAAGATTCTTCCCATCGTTCGAGAGTGTTGCGGCGATGTCTGTTCCGCCGTTATACCCCAAGAAACGCCGGAGGTAATAGCTGTCACCTATCCGAGAAATTACGAGTCTTCATACATCAGACCCCGTGTCTTGCTGGAAATAGGTCCAAAAGCCGCTTGGAATCCGCATGCGGAACATACGGTGCGTCCATACATGGCAGAGGTATATCCTCATCTGTTTCACGAAGCGGAAACAAGCGTTGTGGCGACCACAGCCGAACGAGCTTTTTGGGAGAAAATCACTATTCTTCATTCACAGGCGCACCGTCCCACTGCTTTACCGCTACGATATGCCCGTCACTACTATGATGCCGTTATGATGGCGCGAAACGACGCCCTTAAACAAAGGGCTTTTACTGATGTGAGGTTGCTTTACCAAGTGTCATCTTTTAAGTACTACTTTTACCGATCGGGTTGGGCTGATTATCCTCATGCTGTCCCAGGCTCCATGCATCTGATGCCATGTGAGACTATTAAAGCTGACTTAGAACTTGACTACGCAAAAATGAAAAAAGAAATGCTTCCACGCGATGCCCCGGAATTTTCTGCCCTCATGGCAGAAGTTGCAGAACTAGAGATAGAGGTCAATCAATTGCCTCCGCTTCATCTCAACATCAAGAATTATCCGACTATGGAGTTCTGAGGTAAAGGCGGGGGCGCCTAGCGGCGCCTATTTACGATTTACGATTTACGATTTACGATTTGGGATTTGGGATTTACGATTTGGGATTTGGGATTTGGGATTTGGGATTTGGGATTTGGGATTTGGGATTTGGGATTTGGGATTTGGGATTTGGGATTTGG
>CANQAC010000010.1 GCA_947589345.1 uncultured Akkermansia sp. | reverse complement strand
CCGTGTCGGCAAGGACGGGGAACGTCGGTTGCTTGAGCAGGGAATATGGAGTAGAGTTTGTGGAAAGGATACGGCACTTGAGTATTGGACGAAAGAGAAAGGAGTGAAAGTAACCCACTCGCGACCGATGATGAAGAACGACAACGCGCATGCGGAGCAACGCAATAAAACGCACGTACGAAGGCTATTTGCACGTTATAGAATTGACGAGAAGAGTGACGTGAGATGGGCCAATCTAATCTATCGACTCAATAATCTGAAATATAATTACATGATGCCGTGCAGAGTGTTGGTGAATAGAGAGCTCAAGAAAGACAAACAACGCTACAGGAGGGTGTATGATAAGGCTAAGCCCCCCGCCGAAAGACTGCTGGCAAGTCCGGAAGTAAGCGAGGAAAACAAACAGCGCATCAAGGCAACGGCAGAGGAGTGTAACTTTGTAAAAATCTCGGTGAAGCTCAAAGTAACGCTCGATAAGTTTTACGAGCGATTAGGGAGGCGAGAGAACATATACGATTAGGAGAAATATGTTTAAGGTCAATCGATGAGACAATCCTGTCTGCCCCCTGGCGGCGCCATTTGCAAAGGGAGCGACTCCGCTACGCTCCGTCGCACCCTTTGCAAATGCTTCCTGAGGACATCAAAAGCTATGACGGTCAAACATCGTTGAACACTTCGGTACTCTAATTATGTCCGAACACTTTTCTTTTTTCGGTGCTCTATTTTTGTCCGATCACGACGCCGCGCGTTGCAACATGAAAGGCGCCCAATTTGCGTAGGTCCCCTTGACAACTGCGTTTCCATCGCTATAATGTGGCGCGGCTCGTGATGAATGACTCTCCGGTACAACAAGCGAGGGAAGGAGGCACGGACAGCTGATGCCTGCGAGAGAACAAGCTGCTGCCGGTGTTGACAATGCACACCTTCCCGGCGCGCGCCGTATGCCAGATTTGTTGCACGGACACATCTGGAACAAGCTGCTTACACTGGCCCTTCCCCTCGCGGCGTCTGCCATGCTGCAGCAGCTTTTCAATGCAGCAGATGTCGCTGTCGTAGGACGTTTTGTAAAAGGCGCTGAACAGGCCCAGGCAGCCATGGCGGCCGTGGGCAGCAACACTCCGATCATTAACCTCCTCGTGTGCTTTTTTGTGGGTACGGCTCTTGGAGCCACGGTTCTCATCGCTCAGTGCATCGGTCGCCAGGATCGCGATGGCATTCGCAAAGCAGCGCACACCGGCGTGGTATTGGGTGTGTTAGGCGGGGTGGGAATGGCTCTGCTGGGGCAGCTGATTGTGGAGCCGATTTTGGACATGATGCAGGTGCCGGCAGATGTGCTGAAGCCCGCGGAACTCTATCTGCGCATCTATCTCTGCGGGCTGCCCATTATTTTGCTCTACAACTTTGAGGAGGCTATCTTTCGCAGCATGGGCGACACCCGAACACCGCTTATCGTACTTGCCGTCTCCGGAGTATTGAATGTGTTGCTCAACCTGTTTTTTGTACTGGTTTTGAAGCGCTCCGTGGACGGAGTGGCCGTTGCCACGGTCGTATCGAACGCCGTCAGCGCGGGCATTCTCGGACTCCTGCTCTTCCGAGGGAAAGGCTACGTGAAGCTCGAATGGAGCCACCTGCATATTGACCCTGCCAGCCTGCACGAAATCCTTCGTATCGGCATCCCTGCCGGCGCGCAGGGCATGGTATTTTCCATTTCCAATATCTGCGTGCAATTCGCCATCAATTCGCTCAACACTGTCGTCATGGCAGCCTCCGCTGCAGCGTACAATCTGGAAGTGTTCACCTACTGCATCACCAGTTCCTTCGGTCAAGCCTGCACGACCATCGTAGGGCAAAATTACGGTGCAAGCCAATTCCGACGTTGCTACCGCACTCTTTGGACATCAATCGCCTTCAGCGGGGTTCTGCTCGGCACCGCCGCCTGGCTTATGCTCTCCTACGGGGAAGAACTGCTCGCTCTCTTTAATCCGGACAAAGAGGTCATCAGCACCGGCATGATCCGTTTGCGCTATATTTTGATCGCGCACATTTTCTCGGTCTTCATCGAAGCCTTCACCGGCTACCTGCGCGGCTTCGGTCTCAGTCTTGCTCCGGCCTTATGCGTCCTCGGTTGCGTCTGTGGCACGCGTTTCTTCTGGGTTTACGTCATCTTTCCCCTCTACCCCACCTTCGCCTGCATCATGGCGGTTTACCCGGTGAGTCTGGGTCTCACCGCCCTTCTCATCATCGCCGTGTGCATTTTTTACCAAAAGCGTACGACTGCTTCATCCCTTTCCTCTCCCCCAGCCCGACGCTGATGCTTGGGCAACACCTCCCATCCCTCCCCGACAGCGGGCGTTTTCGTTCATCTGGATCGTGCCAGACGGGACTCAATGGCGGGAGCGACCATCATCCCACCCCGATTGTTGACGACGCTTGCGCGTAGCCTCCTCACGTTTTGCTCGTTCTTCCTGGGCGGCCTGCTCAGCAGCGGCCTCATCGTCGGGAGACTCGGCGTCGTCCGTATCGTCCGCAAAAGCCTCCTGACCATCGGCCATCACGGCGTGTGGAGCCTCATTCTTGAGCGCCGCTTCAATACCGGGGCGAACCGCGTTGAAAAAGCTACGGACAATAGCTGCGGCTACATGACCGCCGGAAATTTTTTGATGAGGACGTCCTTCATATAACGCAGCGTAGGCAAAGCGCGGCTTATCCGCCGGTAGAAAACCGGCAAACCAGGCGAGGCGACAATCATCGGAAGGTCGTCCCCACTGGGCCGTACCGGTTTTACCGGCATTCGATATCCAGCCGAGTGCAGCACGGTGACCGGTACCTCCATCCACTACAGCTCGCATACCTTTGCGCACAGTGGCAAGGGGGGCGGACATATCGTTCATGTTATTCTGCACCGTGGGTGTGAACTGATATACGACGTTTCCCTCCGGGTCAAGGACCTGGCGCACCAGTTGAAGTTTTGGCAGGTAACGACCGTTCGCGATAGCTGATATAGCGTGAGCTACCTGCAACGGAGTAGCGAGCAACGCCCCCTGACCGATAGCCATGTTGGCCGCATCGCCGGCCATAAAACCACGGCCGTAGTTACGATACATCCACGCATCGTCCGGTACATTGCCGGCTTTATCTGCCAGAGGAAGGCCGGTAACGGAACCGTATCCAAAGCGACGAGCCATTTCGCAGAGGCGCGCAGCACCGATACGTGGGTCACGCGTGGCGGCCACCTGATACATGAAAGGGTTATTGGAAAGAACAATAGCCGTGACACAGTTGATATCCCCCGAAAAAGCACTATGATTACGGAAACGGTGATTACCAATCATGATGCTCTGAGGACAATTGATGACCGTGTTCTCATTAATCACCCGGTACCGCAACGCGGCGGCTATCGTGATTGTCTTGAAGGTCGATGCGGGGGGATAGACACCGGCAAAAGCGCGAGAAACAAGCGGCGTACTCTTATCGGAGCGCAAGGCGTCATAATCCTTTTGAGTGATGGACGGAATAAACGCATTGGGGTCATAATTGGGCACGGAAGCAAGCACCAACACTTCACCCGTATGGACATCCAGCAAAACGAAGGCGCCGCGCCCGATCGTATTCTCTCGCAGTGTTTTTTCAGCAATTTTTTGCCACTCCATGTTGAGTGTAGTCACGATGGTGTGACCTGGGCACGGTTTTACTTGAAGTTCATCGAGTATTTTATTCCCTTGCTCATCGAACATGAGTCGCCAGATGCCCGGACGGCCTGTGAGCTGTTTATTGAATTGCTTTTCCAGTCCGAAGCGTCCTTCGCGCCGCTCAAAAATAGGATCATTATGATTAATGGGGCCGGTAGGGAGTTTGGCAGGCGAACCGGTGTAGCCCAAAATATGGCATGCGCTTTCTTTAGCAGGATAAAGGCGAAGATACAGACTGACGAGCATCCCACACTGGATTTTCTCGGCCTTTTCCCTCATTTTTTTCGTAAGCAGCCCTTGACGTACCGCGGGTCCCACCGGCAACGGCAACCATCTCCGATCCTTGTAATGTCCCAGAAGCTGCTCATCGGTCTTCTCGTTCACTTTGAATCCGGCCGCTTCGAAGTCGGCCATTACTCGTCGACCAATTTGCACAATCTCACGCTCGCTCACATCCTTGACTGTCCGATAATCGACAGCCGGCTGAAAAGCAACCTCAGAGCATGCATAAATGCGACCTTCGCGATCGGTGATCATTCCGCGGGGAGCCGGTATTGAAAGCGACATCGTGCGTGCATTTTTTCGCGTCGTCGCGTACGCAACACGGGAAGGGTCATGCACGGATGGATCATTACTGACTTCCAGAGGAACACCTTCGCCGGGCGTGTGTGTAGGTATTTCGTCCGGCAGCCCCTCCACACGCAGCGGAGATGTAGGATCCATGATTGTACTGTCAGCATCGTCTTGTTGTACACCCTGCTCCTGGGCCGGCACACGATCCTCCCCACCCAACTTCACGGTTTCCACCACATCTTCCTCTTCATCCACAGGCACGGCGCTTACGTCATCCGGAATGGACGCCGCGACATCCTGAGGCAAACCGGGCACACCCAAGGCCGCGTGTACGCCGAAAGCCACGAGCACTCCCAAACTCACCATCCTGCCACCTCGCCACAGGCTGTCAAAAGGGAAGGTCATGGGGGCTATAGGGAGTGCAATCGCTCCACAGCTTGCTGAAGCGTCGCAACATCCTCAATCGAGATGACTGTTGCTTCCTTGCAAATACGCGCCATCATGCCCGCGAGCGTCTTGCCGGGTCCCATCTCGATGAATAAACGGTGACCTTTCTCAACAATGTCCTGCATGGATGCAGCCCACCGAACAGAACCACACACTTGAGCTTCCAACACCTCACGGATGTCCTGCACGCTCTGCACAGCTCGCGCGGCGTAATTGCAGTACACCGGCACGGATGGCATACACATCTGCACCGCCTCCAACTCAGGAATAAGTTTTTGCTGCGCACTTTCCATGAGTCGGCTGTGGTAGGCGCCGGCCACATTCAATTTTTTGGCTAATTTAAAGCCGGCCGCCTTGGCACGAGCGACCACCTGATCCACACCTTCCTCGATGCCGGAGACGACCACCTGACCGGGGCAGTTATAATTGGCTACATCCACCCCACACTCGGCGGCCAAAGCTTGGGCAGCGTCATCCGAACCGCCGATGAGCGCAGCCATGGCGCCCGAAGTTGCCCGGCACGCTTCTTCCATGAAAGCGCCGCGTTTCTGGACCAGTCGCAGTCCCTCCTGCATGGAAAAGGTACCCACGGCAGCGTGAGCCGTGAACTCACCCAAAGAGAGTCCCGCAGCAGCCGCAGGTTCGATGTTCACCTGTTCACACAGAGCGCGATAAATGACCAATCCATGAAGGAAAAGCGCGGGCTGACAGTAGCAAGTACGCGTGAGCTCTTCATCCGGACCGTCAAACATCACCTTGGTGAGCGAAAAACCGAGGGAAGCATCCGCTTGGTCCATCAGCTCACGAGCACTCGCACTCGACTCATACAAATCGCGTCCCATGCCCACTTTCTGTGCGCCCTGGCCCGGGAATAGCAAAACAGCTTTCATTTTTCCTTAATTTTGGGGTTTGACAACAGCAATCTTACCGGAACGCATCAGCATCTGCACGTCGTAATCCTGCATCAGGTTGAGGAAGCGTTTCAACCGGAATTCGCCACCGGATATTTCAATCGTGAATGATTCGCGGGTAGCATCCAAAATCTTTGCGCCAAATATATTGCACCAATCCAAGATATCCTGCTTTTTGTCGCCGAACAATACGCGCATCAACACAATTTCACGATAAACGGTGGGATGCGAACGGAAGTCTATCACTTCCACGACATTCACTAGTTTGCTGAGTTGCTTGATTACCTGGTCAAGCTTTTCACCATGCTCATTCACATCAATCGTCATGCGCGAAAAATGAGGATCCTCGCAGGGAGCTACGTTAAGCGAGTGGATGTTGTAACCGCGGCCGGAAAACAATCCGGCCACGCGGGACAAGACGCCAAACTTATTCTCAACCAACACAGAAATCGTGTGCGTGTGAGCGGGAGAGGTAGAGGAGCTTTCCATGACGACCGTCAGTGTATCACAACACCGCGGAAATAGCAATCCCATTATGTACGATCTGCAAGCTCCGAAAAGCTTTTTCTGATGGTCACTGCAAGCCGCCTGCAAGGCAAAAACAATGGGTCTCTCACTTCACCGCGCCGATGCCGCGGAGGATGCCGATCATACCTTCGGCTGCGCAATCGTTGATAATTTTGCCTTCCTTGTTAAATGTGTAAAAATTCATGATGGAAACGGATATTTTCTTCCCGGTAGGAGGAATTCCCAAGAACACGCCATCGTGCGTACCGGTGAGCGTCCAATGTACAGCCACTGTATTACCCTCGGCCACCATCTCTTCAAGTCGCCATTGCACGTCCGAAAAGCCCGAGCGCATCCATTTCACAACAGAGAGATAACCCGGCCCGCCATAGAGAGGTTTCTCAGAGGCCGGTGTGAAAAAAGGGGCATCATCTGCTACCAGCTCCAAAGCCAACGTCTCATCATTGGTATTGATCATTTTCTCAAACTTTTTCATGATGGCTTTATTGCGGTCGACAATCAAACGACTGCACGATTGCCTGCACGCATCATTTGGCTGAGGAGCCGTGACAAATTGTGCTTCCGGGTCAGAGGCCAGACAGACGGATGAAGCGAAAAAGAACAGCAAGGCGTGTTTCATACGAGATTGAGAGGTTGTTGGTGAATATTCGCGACCGTCAGCATATCATACAAAAGTTTTTAATTCCATCCTAAATCATGACCATTTACGCAGGCATCAAGTTCTAGTTTTCGGAAGGGAGGTAGCATCCCGGACAGTTGCGCACTGTGTGACCAGGCGATGGTTCAATGAGAAGGGGGATTGCATCGGTAAGGCATCGCTCGGGATGTCCCATGGTGTTGCGTTCGCGGAATGCGCAACCACGGATGGGGACATGCAAATCCGGCGGCAAGCCGGGTATTGTGGGGAGGAGTTGCCCGCGCTGCGCGGGATTTGGCACAGCGGCAATGAGTGCACGCGTGTATGCATGCAGCGGGTTGGCGAGTAATTCCTCTGTGGGAGCTTGTTCCAAGATACTGCCGGCGTACATCACTTGAATTCGGTGGGCGTACCGCCTCACCACTCCGAGGTCATGTGTGATGAGGATCATGGCGGTTCCCAAATCCCTCTGTCTTTGGCGCAGCAGATCCAACACTTGTTTCTGCACCGTGACATCCAAGGCTGTTGTCGGTTCATCAGCGATGAGGATACGAGGACGGGTAATCAGAGCCATGGCAATCATCACACGCTGACGCATGCCGCCGGAAAACTCGTGTGGGAAACAATCGCCCCTGTGAATCGCATCCGGGATGCCGGTGAGTTCCAGCTCACGGATGGCAAGCTGACGAGCCTCCCAGTGCGAATACCCCCGGTGGATTATGAGCGGCTCAGCCACTTGGTCAACAACGCGCATGCAAGGGTTAAGGGAAGTCATCGGATCCTGGAAAATCATAGAAATATCACACCCGCGGATGCGACAAAGTTCGCGCTCACCCATGCTCAAAAGGTCACGTCCCGAAAAGAGAGCTGAAGATCCCGGTAAAATATGAGTGGGAGGAGAAGGAAGCAGCCCCATAATTGCACAGCTGGTTACTGATTTTCCGGACCCGGATTCACCCACCACACCCAGAGTTTCTCCGGGGTATAAATCAAAGTCCACACCGTTCACCGCGTAAGTGACGCACCCGCGCGACCGAAACTCGACGCGCAAATTGCGGACCTGAAGTAAAGGTACATCCATTGGTTATACTTTCAGAGCGAATCGTAGTGTACGGAGCGGGCGGTCTTGTAATTCAAGAGCCTGCACAACTGCACGCAAAACCTCCAGTGACGCCGCCGCATCATAGAGTGCGTGGTGCCATGTTTTACCCGGCACCGCCGCATTGACGGAAGGGACCACACCGAGCGCATCACTCACCGATGACAGCGTGAGTTCCCGGAGAGTTGGCATGCAGTGTCGCGCCAGCGCCAGCGTGTCCAACCATGGGCCAAATCCATGTGCGGGGAAAACGCGCAAAAACCGGCGCTCAGTGGAAGGGTTATGCCCGACTACCACGCATCCGGAAAGAAACCGGCGGAAAGTTGGCCAGAGCGACAACATGGCGGGCGCACCTCTCAAATCAGCCGTGGTAATTCCATGCAAACGAGAAGCAGACCAGCGAACCGGTCTGTCACATGCCAAATAGGTCGTGAAGCATTCCGCCGGCTCAAACAGCGAAGGGGTGTGCAACATGCCTACCTGAACAGGCAGATCTGTTTCTCCAGGCGCAGCGCCAGCTGATTCAAAGTCGATGGCCGCATAGGATAATTTTGCAATAGGGCAATCTATGAATGGCGCGTCCATGCCAAGGCTTTCTGCATTTCTTCCAACAAGGCGGAATAATCGCAAGTCCTGAATTTACCGTCGCGGTATAATTCGCGACCATCCACCACAGAGAGACACACTTCGGCACCTGTTGCGGCATATACCACTTGGGAGACGATGTGATGCACAGGCTGCATATTGGGGAACGAGAGGTCCAGCGCGATAAAATCAGCCTTCATTCCCGGCTCCAGAGATCCGATGTAGGGAGCATGAAGAGCGGCAGCCCCTCCGAGAGTGGCCAGATCCAATATTTCTTGCGCCGGAGCAGCTGTCGGGGTAAGAGTATGTATCTTCTGTAACAGGGATGCTACGTACATCTCTCGCAGCATGTTTTGCGCATTGTTGCTGGCGGGACCATCCGTACCCAGCCCCATCGGCACTCCTGCACGGCGCAAAGCCGACACCGGGCATACACCACTAGCCAGTTTCATATTAGAGGCGGCGTTATGGACACCTGCGCAATGGCCGTCTGCAAGCATGCGCCTATCTTGCTCATTGACATCGACCAAGTGGAAAAAAGTGGCATCTGGACGCAGCAAACCGAGCTTGGCACAATATGCCACAGGGCGCAGCCCGTGTTCGGCGATGCATTGCTCTGTTTCCCATGGGGTCTCGGCCAGGTGCATGCCGAAAAGCGAGCCTGTTTCATCTGCCAGGTCACGACATTCACGAAGCAGTTCCGACGTCGTGGTGTATGGGGCATGAGGCACGACAGCCTGGCGGATACGAGGGTGGTCTGCCCATTCTTTGCCGTAGCGACGGACAAGGTCAAAATAGGCGTCCTTGTTTGGTGCCACGAGTGTTGGGAAAAACTTAGTTGTACTCTCTCCGAGAACCGCGCGCAAACCGAGCTGATCCGTCGCGTGGTACACCCGATCCTCAAACATGTACATATCGTAAAAAGCGGTCGTGCCGGTGCGAATCATTTCTGCCAAGCTGAAAAGCGCGCCTAATTCCACGAGTTCCGGAGTGAGTTTAGCCTCCTGCGGGAAAATATCTTTCTCCAGCCAATCCCGCAGGGCCTTGTCATCTGAAAACCCGCGCAGCAGACTCATCGAAATGTGCGTGTGTGCATTAATCAACCCCGGCATGATGACCGCTCGCCCCAGATCCACCCGTCGCACATCCGGATACAGTGCCACCAACATATCCGTATGCCCAATGCACAAGATAGAATCGCCCGCCACCGCCAGCGCACCTTGGCAAATGACATCGCGACTGGCATTTTGGGTGAGTACGTAGTCAGCCGTGTACAGGGCGTCTGGGGTTGCCGCTATCATGGCCAAAAGAGGAGAGCACACACGAGGATGGCTATGGCGTATACAGCCCCGAAAACGGCTAGCATTCGAGCGAGGAGAGGACGCCGAACCAACCACTCCAACCAATCACGCAAAAGGTAGGGCTTGGGCACCCAAAGAATAGCCGCGCAAAGTACGGGATACCACCACAACGGTATGAGGACGCGCGTGGCGGGTTCCTTAAGGTACGCCGCTGAAAGCGGGACTATACCCAGCATGAGCAAAAACAGACCGAGCGCACGTCCGGTCAGATTCTGGGTGGACTGTGTGCAGAGTACGTAGCACACCACAGGACAGGCCAGCAGCAGCGGCATGCGCAGTCCCTCGAAATCGAACAATTCCATGCGAAGGGGATTGGAAGGGTTTCCCCACAGCAGAAGAGCTATCCATGCAAAATCGAATACGAGCATGCACTGCCCGACACGGACTGATGAAACGGCCCGTCTGATCATATCCAGCGTTTCCCAAGGGCGCAGGACAACGAGGAGATGAGCCAACAAGAGCGCACTCCCCATGACCACACCCGCCACGCTAAGTGGTATTTCCTCGTAAGGGTGAATCCAGTTGTCAACCATGGTAAGATAAGACTCAGAGAGCGATCCCTAATTGCTCGGGCAAAGCGTTGCGTGGGCGTTCCGTCAATATCTCTCCGCCATGGGGACCGACGGCCACGGTGTGTTCAAAGTGCGCCGCAGGCAGGCCATCCTTCGTCACGGCTGTCCACTTATCATCCAGCACCTTCACTTTGAAAGTGCCCAAAGTAATCATCGGTTCAATGGCCAATATCATGCCTCGCTTAAGGTGGGGCAAGTGGTGTTGGGGGCGATAATTCGGCACCGAAGGCTCCTCGTGCAAGTGTCGGCCTACACCGTGTCCCACGTAGTCGCGCACAATTCCGAATCCGTAAGGTTTCACAAAATCCTCAACAGCCCCACATACATCCGCCAGGTTATTGCCCTGCCGTGCCTCAGCAATGCCACGGTACAACGCCTCCTCTGTTACTGCCAGAAGGCGGCGCACCTCCTCGCTCACCTGTCCCACGGGCACCGTGAGTGCGTTATCGCCATACCATCCATCCACGATGGCTCCCACATCCAAGCTTACGATGTCGCCATCTTTGATCACCCGATCACTGCCGATACCGTGCACCACCACTTCGTTGACCGATATGCATATGTGACCAGGATAGCCGCAGTAGCCGTGAAAGGCATTGCCGCACTTTTCAGCAGTAAACAGCTCCGCGGCATAAGCGTCCACCTGAGCCGTGGTAACTCCTGCACGAACAAAAGAAGCGACCTCCGTGAGGATACGAGCAGATGCCTCACCCGCACGCCTCAGTTTTGCGATCTCATTCGGATTCCGCGTGGGGATGTGTTCAGCCATGTTCGGCAAAATTCATTAGAATCGGTATCCGGCGTTGACTCCAACAGTAAGTTGGAAATGATCGGCAATGCCCAGTCCTGTGTTGCGATATATTTTCCGTGCATTATTACCGGTCCACGAACACTGCACCCACGGGGTGAAGCTCAGACGGGCATCACGCCCCAGTTTTCCGCCGTGAGTGAATGGTTGCAACGCCACGCGGATGCGGTAAGCATCTATACCATCTATACCCGGTCCCCAATAGCTGAAGGATGGCGCAACGCCAGCCGATACCTCCAAGTCAGCACCGAACCTGGTTTTATTAAGAACATTCGTAAAACGGTAACCCACCTCTGCATCCACGTAGTATCCGGTCAGGCCGTAGAAACTTGCGCCAAACAAGGCCTGCCCAAAGAACCCTTTTTGATGATCATTAAAAGTAGCTGACAGCACGAGCTCCTGCGTAGCTCGGTGCGAGCAATCGTCGAAGCTCTGAGCCATCAAACCCTCCAAACCACCTCGTTTGAAGTTATATCCAACCTCAACCAACAGGTTGGGCAGTACTTCCTTCCCGATGGAGTAGCCGAACTCAAACTGCATGATGTCCCCCAACGGACATGAAGCATCCCAGATGACGCCGGCCATTCCGTGCACCCTGTGCTGAATTCCTTTATGGAATAAATTTTTATTGGCAAAAGTATGGGACCCGTACAAGCGAGAAGTGCCGTAATTACTCAAATCATCTGTCACTCCCATGCCGCGAACCTGATAATTGCTCGCGTAAAGAAGCAAGTCAATCACTGTATTGGGGGACGACGACGGCGAACTCGCTGCAGGCGCCGGTAAAAGCGCATCGTAGCCACCGTTGCTGGAAGATCCCACAAACTCCGCAGGCAACTCAGACCCGCCATTTGAGTAGCTCACCTCATCATACGATATTTGTCCGTCCGGTATAGTCGGCGGCGTTTCTGCCGCCAACATTCCCGTGATCCCCATTACTGATACCAGAAAAAACTTCTTCATCATACCGCAGCAGTTTAATACTTTTTCTCGTCTCTGACAAGACAAAAAACAATCCTACCACAGGTTATTGTGTCAATTCGAGCATCATGGTGCAAAATATGGGGAAGCAAACGGTGGAAACCATCAAACTGACACGCCATGAAGAAAGAAGGCAGCCGCCCATTTTTACACTCAACGCGCCGCAAGGCAGAAAACTACTCTATTTGTTGATTTTCAACAGGTGCGTTCGGGGGAGCAGGTGGAGAGAATTTGGAGTTGTGACTCCACTCATGGATTCCATAGATCCAATAGCCGATGCACAATAGGATACCAACAAGCTGAAGGATCCTGCCGACAATGTGGCTATCCGTAAGGTGGGCTACAATAAAAATGAAGAGTCCGACCCCCAACGCGATGGACGCCATGACGGCCGTGCCCACATAATCATGTCCGGAGCTGACAAAATAAAACACCGCCGGTACGACCGCGAGCATGGCTGCAGCGCCACCGCAATCCCAGCTATTAAACTCGTTGAAGTCTTCACTCATGAGAGAACAGTCGGGTAGGTGCGGTCCCCGAATATGAAAGAGCCAACACGCACCTCAGTGGCGCCCTCTTCAACAGCCACCTCATAGTCATGACTCATGCCCATGGAAAGCACCGGCATTGGCAATCCGCCGCGCACACGCAGCCGCTCAGCAAGTTCCCGCAGCGCCGCAAAGGAGGGGCGAGCTTGCTGCGCATCCGATACCGGAGCCGGAATACACATCAAACCACGTATTTCCAGGTGCGGCAATGCCATTAATTGCTCCCATGCTGCGTACAAGTCAGCCGGAGCAAACCCGTGCTTGCTGCCCTCACCATCTATGTTGACTTCCATCAATAGGGAAACCGTTTTATTCGATTCGCCTGCTATGCGCGAAATTGTCTCCGCCGTCCGCAATGAATCCACGGCCTCAATGAGGGACACGCCGGATTCTACCGCCTTGCGTATTTTATTGCGTTGTAATGGTCCGATGAGATGCCAGGAGGCGTCTGACGGGAGCTGGGGCATTTTCTCCAAGGCTTCCTGTAAGCGGTTTTCTCCGAAGAGTCTCTGTCCGGCATGATAGGCTTCTCGAACGGCGGAAGCGGGGAATGTCTTACTCACCGCCAAGAGCTGCACGCCACCCGGCTTCCGCCCGGCACGGGTTTCAGCCTGCGCTATACGCTCACGTACTTCCTGAAGCCGCGCTACTATCTCCATGGCGTATCCAATGAGCGGGGGCTGATCTTGTCACGCATCCCATCCCCCGCATATAAATTATGCCTGAACCTGCTTAGCAGGGGCAGCCTCCTGAGCATCCGGAATAGTCACAACAACCTCTTCCTCGAAAGCAACGGAGCTGACAGCGCGTTCGTCATCATCCGGCGTTTGCTCCCTCTCCTCAACCGACTGCTCTCCATCATGGCGATCCGTTTTTTCGCTGGCGGCACTCACCCGAAGCTCACGCCCCATGAATGGCTGACCATGCAATTCCTCAGCGGCGCGCTTAGCATCTGCAAGTTCTTCCATCTCCACAAACGCATAGCCCTTACTTCGGTATGTACGGGAATTGTATATGATCTCGACGCTGCGTACACGACCGAACCCTTTGAAAAGATCTTCCAACTCCGGCTCCGTTGTCTCAAAAGAAAGATTGCCGACATAAAGACGCCCGTTCTCAGTAGGGGGAGTCGATACGGCACGGAGACGACTTTTCCTTGCGGCGGCAGGATTGCCGCTACGCGGAGTGCGCGGCTGAGCCACGCGCACGCGCTGGGTCGGCTGATTTTTGGCATCTTTGTCCGTCTTAGCCGACTTTTTCTTCTGGTCCTTTTGCCCGCCGAAGCCGAAAAAAGAGAGTACCCGCTTGAAGAGTGAGGGTTTGGGCTCCTCGGGGCGCGGCATGCGATGACGGTAGTTACGGTTGGAATGGTAATGGCGACGGTGGCGGGCTCCCTGTCCCTGCCTCCCTTGAGTGTAATGTTCTGACATAATATTCTGGATGTTCGCGGCACGCACTCCCTATACGAACCCGGAAGATTCAGATGCCGCGTATGATGTGATGTTTATCGAGCGGGGAATAAGCTGCAAGTCTGTTCTCAGAAGCAGTCCCGCAATGCGTGTAGCCCTTCCTCCGCGTGACAAAATGATACACATCGCAAGGCTTCTGGCAAGCCTAATTTACGTCAGCGCCAACCGAATCTTAATCAGAACAACTTGCTATCAACTAATAAGGTGACCAAATAATCAATGAGAACCCTCGGCTGACGTGCCTCCGCTCTCCGATTCATCTCGCAAGCGTCGTAAGACAGGAATTGCTTGTCTGCGCAGCATATCACTGCACGCCTCGACAAGAGAGTGATCCATGTATATTTTGTAGGGGGGACGATCAATGGTCAGTTCCACGGTACCATCCGGGGTGGGGGTATCCAGCAGCTCGGCAAGTTGCTCCAAAGAAATCACGGGCTGGCCATTCACCTTTTCCACCACACAGAAGCCGAGCGCATCATAGCCTAACGTGGCCGGGGTAGGAATTATGAGGGTGAGGGCCACGGGTTCGGAGCGACCTTGCTGCAAAAGTTCAGGGAGGGTCTGTTTAATGCGTACAAACGAAATGGGAAGTGAACCGGCTCGTTGCTCCAAGGCATCCAAATAGTTTTGGGTAAGAGGTTGGAAAAGCATTCCTCCCCACATGACGTAGCGTGGTGGCGTACCTTGTTTTTCCCGACGCAAAGGGGACTTTTCCAGAGCGTTTCGATTGAGTGGCACATTCAGGTTGAGCGGTTCGCCATTGCGAATCAGCCCCAGCGTGATGCTCTCCCCACAAGGCTTGAGGCTACGAATCACCATGGGCACATCTATCTGCCCGTAGATGGGGTGATCGCATGTTCCCGACGCGGAGACCGGCTTATTCTCCACGGAGACAATCACATCGCCCTTTTGCATGCCGGCGGCGGCGGCGGAACCGGCGGGGAGCAGCTCACTTACATACACGCCGCCCCCCTCACGATCAAGCTTGAGGTACTTGCGAAAAACGGGATCATTAAGCAACGTCATGCTAACCCCCATCACCGGCACGGCAGAATCTCCTGCTTCCTGAAGCAGGAAACGGCGTATCATCTCAGCGTTGATGATATTGAGTGACTGGTTGTTGGCTTTAAAGTTGTGTACCAATCCCACCACACGACCATTCCTGAGCAGAGGCAAACCCGGCTCCAGCATCTGTGGCAACGGGGAACGCGAACGCATCGTCATCAGAGGAATCATTGCCTCGCTTGTGTTCGCGCTTTCAGCCTGCACGTCCACTTGAACCGGGACTACATCATTGATCAGGCTGTGCAATTGGGCCACATCTCCGACCTTCAGCGGAACACCCACATCATGGGCAGGAACATGGGCAAAAATGTCCCTATCTTCCTCATGTTGTACCGTCACAAGCGCTAAATTGAGATCCGGATCCACTTTGACGACGCGAGCCGGTACGGCACGTGATTCATCCGGCAGGCGCAGTTCCACGTATGTGGCGGTCGGCAATTTATCGGCAATGGTCAACACTTGTCCATTGCCGAGGTAGACACCGCTTGTTTTGGCAAAACGCCCCGCCTCCATTTCCCACGGTCGAAGGGGCGTATATGCCCTGTGAGTGACATACACATGAAGCAGTCCCGCATTTTGCTGCTTGGACGGCATTGCGTGGGCATCTTCCGCTTGTGGAGCGGTCGTATCACCCTGCATCTGCTCCGCTTCGGGACGGTGGGAATGAGCCGTACGCGGGGTGGGCTTACAAGACCCAAGCATACCCACGCCAAGCAAAAAGAAGCCTACAACAAGATACCGACAGGTAAGTGTAATGTTCATATCTCAGGGAAGATGGGGTGATTTATTCAAACGGGCTACATCCGGCACATTGTACCCAACCTGGATCCGCGCGTGGGCCGCTTGCAGCGCCGCATTTTCTACAACAAACGGACGGGGAGCATCTTTGAATTCAATGACCGTGTATTCTCCCTTGCGATTACCATCCTCCGGGAAAAGGAGACTGTACAGATGATTCAAACCCTTCACCTCCTGTCCATTCACCTTGGTGACAATACCCGTTCCATATTCGGAGAAACGCGCATTTACTTCATCGCGAAGCACGTCTGTGAGCACCACGATATCATCTTTGTGCAACGAGGCGCCACCGCGTATAAAATCGTCAAGCTCAACGATAAAGTCATTAGGGTCGAGATTGTGAGCGCGGATCACGTCGCGCTGAAGCGGTTGAAAAAGCAAGCCTGCGAAGAGGACGTACCGCGGCAATGCGTCAAATTCATTACCCAAAATGTTATTGGCATCAATAGGTTGGGGATGTATCTTCACTTCCATTTTTTTCCCATCACGGACGAGCGTGAAGGTGAGTTCATCCTCTGCAAAGGAGCGTTCTGCGAGTTCTTCGAGCTTCACGCGCTCTCCATCAAGTTCGATCATGGCGGAGTTATCCACACCGTGGCCGTTCACCGCCAATACCACATCACCCACCTGCAACTGCTCGCCACCACGGTTTCCGGGTATGACTTCCCCGACGAGGGTACCCTCGGTATCATGCGAGCGGTCATAATGGCGACGCATGGCGGGATTTTGCATGGGGAAGAACATAGCTCCAATCTCCACATAATGGTCGTAGCGACCGTCCGCAACATCCTTCAAAAACCGCTGAATCACTGGCAGAGGAATCATGTAGCCGGTAGAGTTTGCCTGCATCAGCCCCTGAAACGCCACTCCGACTACTTTGTCGTCCATCAGCACCGGGCCGCCGCTATTGCCGGGGTTAATAGCGGCGTCAATTTGCACGATGAGATGGGATTGATTAAAGGGATGAGCGTACGGTATTGTATCTATCCTGGATACGATTCCGCGAGTCACAGAAAGTCGATCGCCACCTATCGGAAACCCGATAGCGCGAACTTCATCCTCCAATTTGGGCATACGGTCGCTGAACTCCATGGCCGATACATCCTTAAATGCTCCCGTGTCTTCCACCTTGATGAGCGCCAAATCAGCATCATGCGCAACATACTCCACTTTGGCCGGTATCTTTCGCGCATCCGCGTACGGCGAGACGTAAATTCTCTGCGCATTGGCCACCACATGGGCATTAGTCATAAATAACCCCGGAGCCACCATAAACCCGGTACCTGTGCCACGCCCAAATTGCCCGGAACGCCACGGCATCGCATAATCCGGGACCCGGTTCGCCACCTCTATCTTAACGATCCCACGATAGGCTGAAGAAAGCTCCTTGGGAACTTCCCTCAACTCAAGAGCCACTTTGGGTGTACCGGCATCCTCCGATGACGAAGCGGACACAGTATCCTGCTCAACATCAACTGCCTGCTCTGATGCTGAAGATTGTTGCGGCTGCTCAGGCGTTCCCGCGGATGACTCGTCGGCCGGCCGATTGCCGATCTGCTGCGCATGGGACACTGTACCAGCCGGCGCAGGAGGCAAAGGAAAGCCTCCCGGAGGCTCCGGAACACGTTCTGTTGCAGTCTCATGCTGTGCCATCACCATTCCGGATGCAACCAGCGCAACCGCAATCAAAGGACAAAACTTCATGACATTCACATTGTCATCCCTCTCCTCTCTCAAGTCAAGCTCAAATCAGCTCCTCTTCTAACGTGTATGCCCCGCACAACGGTCCTCCTCACCGGAAAACGGTTCAGCACGATCGGTCGGTACTCAAGACAACCCACGCAGGAGAAAGTTGCGCCGTGTCATAAAATCAATCTGGCAGAAATCGTCAATCAACCCCACGAAGAAGACCGGATTTCCTAACGAGATTGCCCTGAAGCAGCAGCTAATTGGCTTGATAACCAGAGTCGACTGTGCTACACTACGCGCGTAGTGGCATTGGATGATGATTATCTGCACCGCCGCGCGATGGCAGAAGGGCAACGAGTTGGGGTCAACATGCGCAAAAACAGCTCGAGACGCCCGGGTGGTCGCTGGCACGGTGTGTTGTGGCGCCTGCTTCTCATGGGGCTGGTGATGGCGGTGCTGTGCGCAGGCTTGGGGTATGGCGTTTTTGTCATGGTCACCTCTAAATACAGTCGCTGGGCAGATGAGTTCAATTTGGAAGATGTCAATAACCTCGATCACCCATGCATTATCTACGACTGCAAAGGACGTGAAATCGGACGCATTTTTGATGAAAACCGCAGCTATGTGGGCATTAACGACATCTCGCGCAGCATGCTGGATGCTCTCGTCGCTCAGGAGGATAAAAACTTTTGGACTCACAAGGGGTATGACCCGATGGGAATACTGCGTGCTCTCAAAGAAGCCTTCTTTTCACACGGTCGGGCCAATCAAGGCGCCTCTACCATCACCCAGCAATTGGCGCGCAACGCGTACGATCTGGAGCGGCGAACACTTGTGAAAGGCGGTACCCGCTATGAACGTAAGGTCGTCGAAATTTTTCTGGCGCGCAGGCTTGAAAAAAGATATGACAAAAACCAGATTATCGAATTTTATCTGAATCGCATCTACTTTGGACGCGGCTACTATGGCATCCGCGCGGCCGCACTGGGGTACTTCGGAAAAGAGCCTCGCGACCTCACCGTGCGCGAATCCGCCAGCCTTGCAGCCCTCATCAAAAATCCTGAAAACTACAATCCTATCCGCAACCCTGACCTCAATATCCGCTGGAGAAATGATGTCATCGATCGCATGCAGCGCTCCGGCTACTTGAGCCTCAAAGAGGCTGAACGCGTCAAAAAGCAGCCTCTGGGAGTAAAGCCTAATCCCCTGCGCCGACATACTTCCTTTCTGCACGCTCTCGTGCAACAGCAGGCTATCAGTCTCTACGACAATCCTGAACGCGGTGAGGAAATTGTAAAGAGCGCCGGCATTCGCATCTACACCACCATAGATGCTGACCTGCAACACGCTGCCGAACAATCCCTTCAACGTCAACTCAAGGCTATTGAAGAGCGTAAAGACTACGACCATCAACGCTTTTCTGAACCTCGCGACCCCCAGAATGACCGCCATCGTTATCTGGACGGCGCCGTCTTCGCTGTGGACAACCGATCGGGAGCCACTCTTGTCTATGTCGCCGGGCGCGACTTTGAACGTGACAACTTTGACATTATCGAAAGCGGAAAACGCCCCATGGGTACAGCGCTGCTGCCTTTCCTCTACATGTGTGCCTTCGACAACGGCTACACCCCATGTTCGCGCCTGATAGACGACGCCATGGACAACCGCTTAGCCGGAATTGGCGGATCAGAGGGCATTCTAGGTGAGTGGGGCATGGATGTAAAAAAAGGGCGCTATATGGACGCCGTAACAGCACGACAAGCGCTGGAATGGTCAAAGATAGCGGCTTCGGCACGGCTGGGTATGGCAATTAGCTCACGCAACAACAGAGCAGCCCGTCCCTTTATCAACACACTCACAAAAGCAGGGATTACCCCACCACCGCGCAATCCCGACAGCACGGAGGCTCATCCTGTCTACTATCCGCGCGTCTACCTTGGCACTGAACCCTCCTCACTCAAGGAGATGGTGATGGCTTACACCATTTTTCCCAATGCGGGCAAGCGCCCCATCACCCCCTGCGTCATCACAAAAGTCACTGACAGCAAAGGAACTATTCTGTGGGAAAATCCTCTCCACATCTCCGGGCGGATGCACAGCAGCACTTCACCCTGCACGGCCTATCGCATTCATTCCATCCTGCAGGAATCGCTGAAGGAAGGTTCTGCCACGCGCATCCGACCTTACTTGCCATCTGATTTCAATGGGGCGGTTAAAGGCGGCACCAATTACGACTTTGCGGATGCGTCAATGTTCGGATACACCTCATCACTGACCTGCGGAGTTTGGATAGGCTATCTCAATGACCGCAAAGCCATCTACCCGGAAGCCTTTGCTACAGACGTATGTGGGCCTGTTTTTGGGGAGGTGATGCGAGCGGCTGCTGGCAAATATGAGGATAAGCAGATTTTGCCACCACCGGATGTAGAAACGGTGGAGATTTGCAAACATAGCGGACAAGTTGCCACCAACTTCTGCTATGAGACTGTCACCGAGAATGGGAAACCCGGCTACGTGCGTCCTACCTACGTGGAATACTTTCCCAAGGGAGACGTCACCCTCAGTTCGTGTACGATCCATGGGGATGGGACTCCATCGTTGCGCGACCTCCTTGACACACGCGCTCAGAACGTTTTCGCTCGCATACTTCCTATTGCTCCGGTCTTGCCAAAGGGCACGGCCCTCATCGGACAAGATCCGTACGGCTGCCAGCTCGCCATGAATCCCAAGTACAAAGATGCCGACAACACCCCGGACGAAACACACGTACTGGCGGAAGAAGATGCACTACCAGCTGATGACACACCCGACGCGAATGAGCGACCCAAGGTGAATACAAACATCGACCTGCGCATGCCTCTTCCCCTGCGCTATCTGCCAACTATGCCTCTTCAACTCTGATCCCTGCTCACATCCACCATGACTACCGAATTTCAAACCCTTGCCGCCACGCAGGAGAAGGCTTTTTTCATCAATATGGATGAAACCTTCTACGGCACTTTTGCTGAAATAGGTGCCGGACAAGAAACGGCCAACTGGTTCTTCCGTTCTTCCGGCGCTGCCGGCACCGTGGCCAAAACCATCTCTGCATATGATATGACGGTGAGTGACACGCTCTACGGCTCGGTACGCCGCTACGTCTCCGAGGAACGTCTCCGCCAGATGATGGATTATGAGTATTCTCAACTGATTGATCGCTTGGGAGAAAAACGAGGAATCAACACCTGCTTCTTTTCTTTCTGCAACACGGCTAAATGCAAGGGGTACAAAGACAACGGGCCTTGGGCCGCATGGATCGGCGTACGCTTCCAGCTCAAACCCGGCGCTGAGCCCAGTGATCTCATTATGCATGTCCGTCTCACTGTGCCTGACCAGGAAGTACAGAAACGAGTTCTGGGTATTCTCGGCGTTAACTTGCTTTATGCCCTTTTCTACAAACGCGACCGCATGGAGGAATTTGTGCGCTGCGTGGGGGAAAATCTTGATCGCAGTCTTTACGAAGTGGACTTGATGAAATTTTCCGGCAATGGCTTCAGTATGTTCGACAACCGCATTCTTGCGCTTCAACTCGTGCGCAGCGGCCTCTCTGAAGCCACCCTTTTCCGTCCGGAAGACAATTCTGTCCAGCAACCTAGCGACTTCCTGTACAAGCGTCCTATCGTGCTGATGCGCGGCAGTTTTCTCCCTCTCTGCAACATTCATTTGGAGATGATGGACAGCGTGCGCGCCAAATTCTGTTCCGGGCTGACTCCCGAGCAACGCGAGCGCGAAATCGACATTTGCGAAATTTCGCTGTCCAATCTTTTGCGAGGAGAGGAAGTCGATCTGCTCGACTTTCTGGATCGCGTGGATGCCCTCTCTGCGCTAGGTAAAACGGTGCTGGTCACCAACATCACCCACTTCCACCGTATCTCCACATTACTCAACCAGTTCACGAAAGAACCGGTTGCCATCGCGCTTTCCATAGGTTTGCTCAATGAACTTTTCAAGGAAAAATGGGCCGCTGATTTGCCAGGCGGCATCCTGGGCAGCATGGCTCACATTTTTTTGAATCAAACGAAATGCTACGTCACGCCCTGGATCAACCGCTCCAGCGGTGAATTTGTCACCGCCGGCACTTACCGTGCTCCTGATAAATACCGCTACCTTTACATGCACCTCATGGAAAACGGCAGCATCGTTGAAGTCCCTTACTTCAATCAAAAATTGCTCACTCGCACTCCCCGCGACATCATCCGCATGATCAAGGAAAATAATGAGGAGTGGAAGGAATATGTACCCATCCAGGCTCATCGCATGGCGGAGCACCTGAAAGGAGGCCGATAATCATGAATGCCCGTGCCGACTTTCCCTTCTTTTCCGCAGTGGACGACGTACCAGTCTACCTCGACAATGCTGCAACGACTCAAAAGCCCGCCTGCGTCCTGGACGCCGTACGCAACTTCTACGAGCGCACCAATGCCAATATCCACCGTGGCGCTCACCGACTGAGCCGCGAGGCCACCGATGCTCATGAAGCCGCGCGCAGTTCCGTCGCTCAATTTTTGCATGCTCCTTCGGCACGGGAAGTCCTTTTCACCTCCGGCTGCACCGAGGGCATTAACCTCGTCGCTCAGACGTTGGTCTATTCCGGTCTTCTCAAGGCTGGGGATGACATCTTAGTATCCTCCGACGCGCACCATTCCAACATCGTCCCCTGGCAAATACTTGCCGAACGCGTGGGGGCCAACCTGAGGCCCGTTCCACTCACGCCTGATCTGCACTTCGATATGCAGGCTTTCCTCAGCATGCTTAACCGCAAAACACGCATGGTAGCCATACCCGTGGTTTCCAATGCCCTGGGATTACGGCTGCCTGTGGAAGACATCACGAAAGCGGCTCACGATGCCGGGGCGCTCGTTCTGCTGGATGGCGCGCAGAGCGCGGCGCATGAGCCGACGGATGTACAAACGCTGGGCTGTGATTTCTTTGCCTTCTCCGGACACAAAGTATACGCTCCCACAGGCACCGGCGTTCTGTGGGGCAGACAAGAGCTTCTCGAAATGCTCCCACCGTGGAAAACCGGTGGCGAAATGATCCACGAAGTTTCTTTTGAACGCACTTCTTTCAATCAACTTCCTTTTAAGTTTGAGGCGGGAACGCCGAATATTTGCGGCGATATCACCTTAGCTGTCGCCTTGAATTACATCCGGCATCTGGGTTTCTCCGCTATCCACGCCCACGAGCAAAGTCTTATCTCCGAGCTTTGCTCCGGTCTTGGCCAACTCCCACATGTCCAGCTATTGGGAGGAGCATCGGCGCGCGCCTCCCTCGTATCCGTACACGTGCCAGGCGTCCACCACTACGACCTGGGAACCTTGCTCGATCAAATGGGTATAGCCGTGCGAACCGGGCACCATTGCTGCCAGCCACTTATGCAGTCCCTCGGCATCACCGGAACTACCCGCTTTTCCGTGGCGGTATATAACCATGCATCTGATATAGAACGCGCTTTGCAAGCTTTTGACAAGGCACTCAGCATGCTTCGATAACTGATTATTGCGGGCAGAAGAGTATTTTTTCCTTTACCTCAGTGCCGTATTTTGCTAGAAATGTGGGCGTATGGATTTGGAGCAACGCAGCATTAATGCAGAGTCTCTGCAGCCTCTCTTTGTTCAGTATTTTAATCATCCTCCGGTAGTCGTTGCGGCTGCTCCCGGTCGCGTCAACCTTATCGGAGAACACACGGACTACAACAACGGCTTCGTCATGCCCATGGCTCTCGAGATGATCAACGCCGTAGCAGTGGCCCCTTCCCCCACGGGAAAGCATCGCTGGGTCGGATCTCCCGGTGACTCCATCGTTGAACTCAGCAGCCAAGAAGCCGTGCTGCCCGGGGAGCCATTTTGGAGCAACTATGTACGCGGGGTGATCTGCATGCTTGAACGACGCGGAATATCGGTACCACCAGTGGATATGTTGGTGGACTCCAATGTACCGCGCGGTGGTGGTCTCTCGTCATCTGCCGCCTTTGAGGTCGCTGTTTGCACCGCTTTGTCCACCCTCTGTGGGGTGGACGTTCCGCCCGCCGAACGTGCGCTAATCGGTCAACAAACGGAACACGAGTTTGTGCATGTACCATGCGGCATTATGGATCAGTTCATCTCGGCCAATGGGAAGAAAGACCACGCGTTGATGCTGGATTGCAAGGACTTAAGTTATCGATACATCCCCATGACCGACCCGAGTGTCAGCGTGCTGGTCATCGATTCAGCGGTTAAGCATTCTCTGGCTGATGGAGGATATGCCGCACGACGCAAGAATTGCGAAGACGCCTGCGCCGTACTTGGAGTTGAATCCCTGCGCGACGCCACGCTCGATATGCTTGAAACTCATAAGGCCCAACTCGGTGACCTCTGCTACCGCCGCGCTCGCCACGTGGTGGCAGAAAATCTGCGTGTTGCAGCTTTCGCTGACGCAATGCAACGAGGCGATTGGGAAACCGCAGGTATTGCCATGCGTGGTTCTCATGCTTCCCTGCGCGATGACTTTGAAGTTTCCTGCGCCGAAGTGGATACTTTGGTCGGACTGAGCTACACCATCCCCTCTGCCGAGGCCGTGTATGGGGCACGCATGACGGGTGGTGGTTTTGGTGGCTGCATTGTGGCACTCGTCAAGAGTCAAGCTGTGGAGCAAGTTGCCCGCGAGATGCTGGAAGGCTACCGCGAAACGCTCGGCATTGAGACTTCCTACATCGTCACTCGTCCCGGGGAAGGCGCTCGCGTCCTCCTCCTTCAGCGTCTTTAACCTTTCGCTTAAGAATCTCAATACCCCTATGAAAAAATTATCCGTTTTACTTACTCTTGCAGCGTTCACATGCGGCACTGCTGCTGCCCAAGACTCTTCTGCTGCTCCGGCAGTGGACGTGCTGCCCATCTGGGAAATGGTGGTCTTCTGTCTCGCCGTTGTCGGGGTGATTGGCCTGGGCATTTGGAAATCCGGCGGCTCTGAGAATTCCGAAAAGAGCTCTGACGCCGAAGGCTATTTCTTGGCCGGACGCGGACTGAGCTGGTGGCTCGTAGGCTTCTCGCTCATTGCCGCCAATATCTCCACCGAGCAATTTGTGGGCACGAGCGGCAAAGCAGCCAACTGGGTCGGGCTGGCCATCGCAGGTTACGAGTGGCTGGCTGCCATCGTGCTGGTCATCGTGGCTTTCACCTTCCTGCCTATGCTGCTCAAGCGCGGGGTTTACACCATCCCGCAATTCTTGGAGGAGCGCTACAATGGCGCCGCTCGCACCATCATGGCCATAGCCAACCTCATCATCCTCGTGGGCGTGCCCACTGCCGGCGTCATTTTTGCCGGAGCGAAAGTTGTTTCTGGTTACTTTGACCTCTCCATGACGACAGGTTGCATCATCATCGGAGCTTGTGCCACGATCTACGTGTTTGTCGGCGGATTGAAAGCCTGCGCGTGGACCGATCTGATCTGGGGTGCGGCCCTCATCATCGGTGGAGGCGTGGTGGCATGGTTCGCTATTGAGGCCATCGGATCGGCAGAACCGAGTGAACTCATCAAAACGGCCTCCGCTACCTCCGGCGCCACGGTAGATTCCCTGCGCAACGCCTCCGGCATTGAGCGTTTCTTTGCCCTCAACGGCGGGGATGCTATCACCGCCACCAACGCCGTGGGCGGCAAGCTGCACATGATTCGCCCGGCAGACGATGGAGAAATCCCATGGACAGCGCTCTGTCTTGGTCTCTGGATTCCCAACTTCTTCTACTGGGGTCTCAATCAATACATCATGCAGCGCACCCTCGCCTCCAAGAGTCTAGCCGAGGGACAAATGGGAGTTGTTTTTGCCGCCGGTCTGAAGTTACTCATCCCCTTCGTCGTGCTCATCCCCGGCATCCTTGCTTATAACCTGTACCGCGATGATATGCGTGCGGGAGCCGAGCAGAAAACGGTTGCCATACTCGCCGCCGCCCAGCAGATCGAGCAAGCCGGTAAAAAGCCACTCTACAATGTCACGGCAGATTACCTCATGACTGATTTGGAGAAAGGAATTGCCTTCATTGCGCGCAATGTGGAGGTGGCCGCGACGCCGGAACAGGCTGTCGCCATGAAGGAATTGGAGGATGATTTGGCGCGTGTCGTGACGGTGCAGACACTGAAAGGGACGGAGCATCAGCTGTCTGAAATAGCGGAGAAGTACAAGGTGCAAATTCCCGAGAGCGCAAGTTCCACAGAAAGCAAGATCACTCTGGTGGCTGCTGCCGTGGCGGACAGACTTGCCCGAGCCAACGGCGCCATTCTGACATCCAAGGCCGCCGACGCCGCCTTTGTGGCTACAGAGGCCATTAACGGGTACGACTACGACTCCGCCTTCGGCACACTGCTCAAACGGCTTCTTCCCGGAACTGGTTGGGCTTGGTTTGTGCTTGCCGCCCTCTTCGGCGCAGTAGTCAGCTCTCTCGCTTCCATGCTCAACAGCGCCTCCACCCTCTTCACCATGGATATTTACAACAAGCTGCGTAGGTCCGCCTCCCAGCGCGAACTCGTGCGCATAGGCAAGCTCGGTGTCCTCGTCTTTGCCGCTGTAGCTCTCTGGCTCGCCATCTTCCTGTCGGACAAGCTGGACAGCATCTTCAGCTACATCCAGGAATTCCAAGGCTTCCTGAGTCCGGGAGCTCTGGCGGTATTTGTATTCGGCTTCTTCGTCCCCAAATGCCCGCGTTATTTTGGCTGGCTCGGCATCGCTATCAACGTCGTTGAGTACGGCATCTTGAAATTTGCCTATCCGGATATGGCTTTCCTGAACCGCATGGCTGTCTGCCTCATCACCATCATGGTCATCGGCGCACTGCTCACGCTGCTCAACCATCTCCTCGGCGGTAAAGCGGTCGCGCTGGAAAACAAGGGAATCATCGAAATGAACTCCTCCGGTCGCGCCAAGGCGTTCGGCGTTCTTGTCGTGCTTCTCACTCTCGCACTGTACATCATCTTCTGGTGATCCGGTGCAACAGACCTCTTTTTCATCGGCCGGGGTCGGCGGCTCCGGTCGATTTTTGTCGTGTGCGCGCCTCACGGGTAAACGCATCATTAAGATGGAGACTTCTTCCCGCGCAAAAGTTTTTGGCTGGGTTGTGGTTTTGCTTACGGTCGCCCTTTACGTGATATTCTGGTAAACCCACCCAGTTCACGAGTGCCCCACTCTCTGCTGCGAGGGTACCTCTATCCTGTCGGGAGCTAACCTGTTTTCTAAAAACAGGGGGGGGCGTGCGTTTGACTGTTTTGAGAGTGGACTTGACATCAAAATCGCGCGAGGTAAAATAGGAGAAGCCTGAAAGAGGGAGCGTAGTGATGAGAAAAAATAACTTGATCCAAACAGGGATGAGCATCTGCGCAGTCTTGACGCTGATGACCTGCGCTCACCCGTACGGTTCCGTGAGCAAGGAGGCCGTAGCCGAAGCGCTTCGCTCAGAAAGTTTGGCAGTTACGCCACGGATTCCCGGGTGGTTGCTGGGGAAAAGGCAAATATATCGCCTGAATGCCGACCAAATCGCCCGCGTACGTGAAATCTTGCGTCCGGAAAAGGTTCGTCAAGTCAACGAGGAGTTTTACCGGAGCGAGACCCAAGGAAATCGCAACGATAGCACTTCGCGCATCTTCTACCTCTACGCCGCCAATGGTCAATCTCTCGGTGGTCGTGTGATCGGCCAACACGCGCTTATGGATGACTTTGACCTAACCGAGCAAGAGACGGCGGAGCTCTTCAACATGTTCCGACCTGTCTTGGAACGAGTGTGCTCTCATACTGATTGATGAGGTGATGAGACAGCCGAAGAAGGCTCCGCGTGTCGGAGCTTCTGTTCACGTGAAGCCAGCCAGAGCTGGATGGCATTGGCCATGTTATGGCAAAAAACGTAGAAAACCGGGCCAATGTAGGCTAATGGCGTTGCGTAGCTTTGTGAAGCCAGGTAGAGCGTAAGAACCGTGTTTTTCTGACCAAGACCTTGGGAACATTCTCGTTTCAGATTGGGGTAACCAAGGCGATAACCGGCAGTGAAGCCCACGAAGCAAACAGCTGCCGCAGCAAGCATCATGGGCCACATATCATGCAATGAATAGCCCCGCTGGATAATACGCTGCACACCGCCGGCTGTCAGCACCAGAAGATTGCACACCCAAATTCCCAACGAAACGTCCTTCAATTTAGCTGCCCAAGTTTTACAAGGCGGGTAAATCAACCGCAACATCGTGGCTATGAGAGCCGGCACACCCACAACGATGAATATTTGGCGTGCAACTACCCCGGCAAAAGGCAGGTACCCCATCGTCTGATCATGCACCGTGAACGGCAGGATAAATGGCGTGACAAAGGCAAAGACAATTTGACTAAGTACCATGGCTGTCGTAGAAAACTCCACATTCCCGCGCAACAAACCGACGATGATTGGACTTGCACTCGCTATGGGAGCTGCCGCACAATAGTACAGCGATTCTGCCAATACCGGGTATCCCGCCAACCGCGCCAGGCCCCATGAACCAATCCCCAAGACTTGGATACTCAGCAGAAGCCACAAGTGCATGCGCACCGGGCGCAATTTATGCACATCTAAACCGATGAACGTCATACTCAGCATGGCAGCAATGCCGATGGAGAGCCACCACTCAAAAGGAGCAAATTGTTTATAAAATATCCCGCCGACGATAAAGGCGAGCACCATGCTGATACTGCGTAGCTGCTGCTTCATAACGCCGCTTGGGAAGATTCGGCAGGGGTCTCCGCATGGGCGGCATACGCCTCTCGGTCAGATGTTGGAGGGTACGCAATTCGGACGTGATTCATCGCACTCAGCGTCGTCAAAAAAGATTCTTTAATTTTATCGATGTCTCCCAATGTCAGCTGAGAGTCGCGCAAATGTCCATCCAATATTCGCTCGCGAAAAATCTTGTCAATGATGTCTCGTCGGCCTTCTTCTGTGGGATTGAACAGGGAACGCGTGGCACTTTCTACAGCATCGGCCATGCTTACAATGCCAGACTCCCTTGTCTGCGGTATCGGTCCGGCGTACGTGAAGTTTGCCTTGTTGACTTTCTCCGGACAGGTATCAATCACGCCTTCGTCAAATTTCTTTTTTTCTTCAGCGTAATGATCCATGGCCTTGCGGTAAAAGAAGGAGGTGAGGAGTTTTCCATGATGTTCCCGTATCACGCTTATAATACGCGAATTCAACTTACTCTTACGGGCGATTTCAACTCCGTCTTTCACGTGCTGCAAGATAATACGAGCAGAGGCCTCAGCAGTAAGATCATTGTGCGGAGAAAGAGCCTGATTGCTGATGTTTTCAGTGAAATACTGAGGGTTGCTGAGCTTGCCTATGTCATGGTACAACCCGCAAACACCCGCACGAGTGACATCCGCTCCTATTGCCTCTGCTGCGGCTTCGGCCAATCTTTGCACGTACAGACTGTGATGAAAAGTACCCGGAGCCGTCATTTGCAACTTTTTGAGAATAGGGTTATTCATGTCTGACCACTCCAACCAAGTAATGTGAGTAGAAATGTTAAACAACCGCTCCATGATGGGCATCAGACCGCTGATAAACACACACAACAAGAAGTTTACCAACAAAGCAACTATGGCTTCAGCAGCGAAAGCCGACGGATTAAACTCGCCGTGCAGCGTAGAAAGCGCTGACCCACGGAAGCAACCCAGGGCCACGGCCGCCACAAAAACCGCCGCTCCCGCTACGAATCCTGCATACACTATTTTTTCGCGGCGTTCTGCTCGATCGCACAGAAGTACGCTGATCAACCCAGCCACTAAGCTCAAGACCATGTAATTAGCCATCGTAAAGTCCGGCGGCATGAGCGCCATCCCAAACAATGTGGTGCAGAGAGCTGTGTAGACGCCCAACTTCCTGCCCAGCATCACCGCTGCCATTCCCGGCGCCAAAACGTACGGCTGCCCCAATAAGAGATGTCCATACGTCACTTTGTGACCCATGACCTCCACCCCCGAAAGGGCACCTAAACCGCGAATGATTGCAACCTGCACAATGATAAGCAGCATCAGCAACCCTGCCCTGCGCACATTTAATTCAGTTTTCTTGTGGTACACGCCGTACAGGATACCCAATCCTGTCCCCGTAAGTGCCAGCCAGGCGAGGCGATATCCGACATCTTCCATACTCTGCCCAGGATCAGTGTAAATGTAGCCCAGGGCCGCAACCCCCAACACTGCAATGAGCAAAATTTTCTGCCACGCACTCAGTCCCTCGCTCAACAACTGACTAAGTGATCGATGTATCTTGGTCATGTTCTTGTCTGGGTATTTGAGGGGAGCATTTTATTGCTTTCTTCCCCCTTTGTCAAGGTTATGTCAATTTGCCCAAAGCAAACGGACAGCACACTTGACAAGAACTCCGGAGTGGGGTATGCTTGCGTGCGAGATGGGTAGCGAGACACAAAAGCAAGCAGAACAAAATTATATGTGCGATCCGGACGCGGACGGAGGTTTTGTCTATACCACCTTGGAGGCCGCCATCAACTGGATGCACAAGTACTCACTGTGGCCGATGCCGATGGGGACTTCGTGCTGCGCGATTGAGTATATGGCAGCATCTTGCTCACGGTACGACATATCGCGCTTCGGATCGGAAGTAAACCGCTATGCTCCTCGTCAAGCAGACTTTATGTTCATTTGCGGCACCATCACCTACAAGATGGCCGGCTTGGTGAGACGGATTTGGGATCAGATGCCGGAACCCAAATGGTGCATAGCCTGCGGGGCTTGCGCCTGCACCGGTGGTATGTTTCGCTCCTATTCCGTCCTGCAGGGCGTTGATAAGATTGTACCTGTGGACGTATATATCTCCGGCTGTCCGCCGCGTCCTGAGGCGCTCCTGCAGGGGCTCATCACTCTCCAGGACAAAATCATGAAAACGGACCATCCGTTGAAAGGATTTTTCAAGACGCACGACTTACGTGAAGCGCAACGGGCGGGTGTGACTCGTGCTGAGGTCATCACAGACTAAGCTCTCTTTTCTCCGCACATACAGAAGAATTCAACCATGGCTACAATCAGTCACAAAGCTGCCACTCAAAGGGCTTGCGAGAAGATTCGAAACAGATTTCCTCAGATAGAAATGCGGGAATTTCGAGCGGATATTACGCTCACCGTCCCACGAGAACAGTTGGTGGAAGTGATGCGCTACGTGAAAGAAGCCTGCGGATTCGACATGCTGCTGAACGTGGCGGCTGTGGATCACCTGGGACAGGATGTGCGCTATGAAGTGCATTACGCGGTCAGTCAGGCAGAAACCGGCGCAAACTTGCTGATTCGCACTCCGCTGACTGAGCAGGATCCATCGCTGCCTTCACTGGTGGAGCTTTGGCGATCAGCTAATTGGTTGGAACGCGAGCAGTACGATTTGATGGGAATCCGCTTTGAAGGGCACCCCGATCTGCGTCGTATCATGATGTGGGAAGATTACCCTTATCACCCACTGCGGAAGGATTTTCCCGTCGCCGGTGTGCCGACCGAAACCCCGGGTGTAGCCTTTACCGAAAAAGCCCCCACGGACGGAGCTCCTTTCACAACGACTCCCGGCGGACGTACGGCAGCCGATCGCGAACCACGCTCGCGCGGTTAACATCCTTCGGTTGACGCCTATGAGTACTCACCGCCCGGAACATGATCCTGCTGTACGAGCTGAGGCATGGATCGGGGATGCGGTGCTGGCTCTTTATGTACGCGAATTTCTGCTTGAGAAATGCCATGGTCGCATTGATGGAGACATCTTTGTGCAACTCACCTCAAATGACTTTCTGAGGCTGACAGGCAATGCAACTGAAGTGGAGGCTAAAATCGGCCAAGCATACCGACAAGGGCAGCTCCCGCTTGCCTACGAGTGGATTCATCGCGAACTACGGCCGAAAATGCTCATGCGTCTGCATTCCATCCGATCTGCTCGCCACTGATGAAGCGTATTATGTCCGGCTTGCGCACAGACGAGGCAGGCCCACAAGAGCACAACAAGATTGCTCTGCATCGCATCTGCCGTGAACTCGTGGACCGCAGTCCTCTCCTCCTGCCGCTCATTGTTGTAGCAGGGTGCATAGCGGGAGGCGTAATTGGAGGGTGTGCGGTATGTATGGCGCTAGTGGCAGGCTTGATGCTTCATCGATACCGCACGTTGTCTTGCGCATTACTGTGCGGATGCGTGGTCATACTGAGTCAGGCGCTGCGCACACGCTGTGAGCAACATTTCTTCCCCTCTGGCTGTGCCCCGGCAGCTGTGCAACTGGAGGGAACCGTGGTAGCGACGTTGAACCACGGCTGCATCCTCGAGACGGGCTGGACCGGTGTACGTGTTGCCTTATACAGCAACGAAGCTCGCTGGCAACTCGGAGATAAGCTGCGTGTCGTCGCGGCACCGCTCCCCCCCACTTCCCCACCGGTTTCAGGTATGTTTTCGCAAGAGCGCTGGATGCGCGGGCAGGGGCTGGCTGCGCGACTATCTTGTCTGCAGTGGGTGAAAACCGGCATATCCCATGGTCGTGCATCGCTGATGCGCGTAGCGGGATACATACGAGAAGCCCTTTCAAATCGGCTCATGCCCCCTGGCACCCGAAACGACATACGACGGCAGGTACTTTGCGCACTCGTACTCGGAGAGAAAGAGAGGGCTGATGAGAGCACCACTGAAATATTTCGACGGGGGGGATGTTTGCATGTGTTTGCAGTGAGCGGGTTGCACGTGGGCATTGTGGCGGGAATATGCTGGTTTTTACTGCGACTGTGCCATGTACGGCCCTTGTTTGGGAGGTATGTGCAACTAACGCTGGTGGGGATGTATGTGCTCGCCACAGGACTGGCAGTACCGGCGCTACGGGCTTATTTAATGCTGGCAATTCTTATGGGAGGAATGATCTTACGACGACGAACCAGTTTTTTGAATGCGTGGTGCTTTGCCGCCATTCTCATTCTGATGCTCCAACCTTGGCAGCTCTTCCAGCCCGGTTTTCAGCTTTCTTTCATCGTATACGGTGCAATCTGCCTCGGTGTGCGTTACGGCATGGGAAAACTCCCATGGTTCGGTCCAGATACTTATATCCCTGCACGCCTGCGTACACGCAGCGAGCGCTTAACCAGCGTTGTAGATCTTTTCGTGCGCGGAGCGGTTGTAGTATCGTTGAGTGCATGGCTCGTAGCCCTGCCCCTCACGATTTTTCAATTTCACGTTGTAAACACCATGAGTTATCTGATCAACATACTGCTTGCCCCCCTGTTGCCGGTAGTCATGTTTGCGGGTCTGCTGGTGTTGGCTGCGGGGTGGTTGCCGCTTCTGGGCGGATGGATTCACACCGTTGCACTTTGTACAACAGGTTGGTTAATAGCTCTCGTAGATATTTCAGGAACACTGCCGGGAGCTTACTTACCAGCTGCTCCGGCAGCTCCACCAACGGCATTCATGGCTGTCGACCTGGGTTACGGAAAAAGTTTCACTGCGTTGGGTAATCCCGGACTATTTTTAGGTGATGTGCAACGACTCTCTACCGCTCGCTACATGGTGCAGCCAGCCCTTTTCCACGCCGGATTCTCGCCTTTGCTCTGCGTCAACAACTCCGAAAGTGGAGCTATCCAACTCTACCAACGATCATGGCCCCAACTGCGCGTCCTTGTCGTGACTCCGGGGGATCCGCCACGTCGCTTTTCCACCGACGCCGGAAGCTTCACAATTTATGCTCCGCCAGCCGGAATACCCGGAAAATTTGCGGCCAATTTATGCCCGGTCATATTGTGGGAGCGTGCGGACGGCAAACGCATCCTCTACGTTGGCAACGCCGCTCTCTCTACGCTGGAAACCATACCGCCCAAGCAGCGCATAGCGGATGTACTCATACTGGGGTACAACGCCCACGAACCAATTATAGATACCGAATATGTATGGGCCATGCGGATCCGCGAGTTAATTCTGCTTCCTTCGACAAACGAAAATTGGATGCCGCGCGAGAAACTCCCCGGTGTAGAAATCCGCACACTCTCAGCACAGCCTCGTGGCATCATACGTTAAGCCGATGCTTGTGGAAAGGCCGTGAGATAATCAACTCTGGTAACGGTGCGCTATATCGTCCGCGATTTTTCGTACGGTTTCCTCAATGATATTGAACAAATGGCTACCCACGCGGTAATCGGCCGGCGCAAAGAAATCCACCCGTTGTTGGTCAGTTTTTAAGCTGTACCCCTTGCGAAAACTTTGACGCGTTTCATCATCCGGATCATATACTGCGATGCAGTGACCGCCTTGGTGTCGCATCACCGTGAAACAGGGCACATCCGTTGGACCATCTCCCACGTATATCATATTGGCAAAAGGGATGGGACGGAGTTCGGCATCCATGTGGTCGTTCACATCTTCCGTGTAGCGCAGCATGCCCTTGTTGATGCGGAAAAGAAACTGCGTCTTTGTGGTGTGTGAGAGAACACGCTTGGGGAACTCAATGCAACCATCGCTCTCGCTGAACTCGCAGCCAAATATCTCACGCATATACGGTCGCAACTCGGAACCATCAATAATGGCTTTCAATCCGCTCGATACAATGTAGAACTCAATATGCACACCGGTCTGCAAATGCGTTTCGCTCAGACCGCGCTTAGGAAGTTCGCGAAAGAACTCCGGTATGCCGCGATAAAAAGTCAATTTTTTACCTAACTCGCGCAGACGAGCGTTACTCACGCCATCCATGCGCAGAAGCTCCAGCAGCTCCTTGAGATAACTCAATTCACCGTCCCACCCTTCCTCCAGGCTTCGCGTATTGCATTTGCACCAGAACTTCTCAGCGTCAATACCGAACTCCGGGAAGATCGTATCTTCCTGCATATTGTGTGGGCTGAGTGTTTTGTCAAAGTCAAAAATAAGGGCTATTGTATTCTGCGGCACAGGCATGCGCCCATTGTACAAACTCCCCCCTAAAATTGCAAGCGCTTCTTTGCACGCGCCGACGCGCCGCAGCACACTCACATTCCGCCAAGCAGAATTAATACACGTCTTTTTGGTAGCGTTTCTGCGCTTTGAGATCAGCAAGATACGAGACAGCGTCTTCCGGGCTGCGCTTCCCCTCACGAGCAATGATAGCAAGCAGCGTCTGCTCTACATCCTTGGCCATGCGGTTGGCATCGCCACACATGTAGACGGCTGCACCCTTTTCCAGCCATTGCCATATCTCAGCGCCGGCTGCATCCATGAGGTGCTGCACGTAAATCTTATGATCCTGGTCGCGACTCCACGCCACACTCATCCTGAGAGCGCCACTTTCCACGAGCGGTGCCAGCTCGTCCTCATAGCAACCATCAGTGGCCTTGTATGGGTTGCCGAAGAAGAGCCACATGGGGCCGGTGGCACGATCAATGATGCGCTGCTGCCAGAAGGCGCGGAAGGGCGCAATGCCTGTGCCGGGACCGACCATGATGATGGGCGTCGCACCATCCTCCGGCAAACGGAAATTCTTGTTGCTGTGCACAAACACGCGCACCTTGTCGCCGGGCTTGAGGCGGTCTGCTAGGAAAGTGGAACACACGCCGTTGCGGGCGCGATCATGCGATTTGTATCGCACAGCCCCCACGCACAGACTCACCTGCCCGGGCACCTGCGCCGGACTGCTGGCGATGGAGTAAAGCCGCGCCGTGAGCTTGGGCAGCACGGCTACGAGCTCCTCGCCGATGGTGAAATGGGGGTTCAACTCCTCATCCTGTGCCAGATCCAGCAAATCGCGTCCCCACACAAAGTCCTTCAGCTGCTCCTTGTCAACGAGGATAGCCTCCAGTTTTGCACTACCGGCAGAAGCATTCCACTTGGCGAGCGTGCTCTTCTTGAGGCCGGTGATATCGTACGTGGTGATGAGCGCCTCGCGCAGCGTCATCTGCTCACCCGCTGCATCCACGACTTCTGAGGCATCCAAGCCCAGTGCCACGATCAACGAATCAACCAACGCCGGGTCGTTGTTCGGCAGCACCCCCAACGCGTCGCCCGTCACGTAGGTCAGCCCCGAATTCCCCAACGAAATATCCACATTGATTGTCTCCTTCGCACTTCCCGGTTTCGTGATGTGACGCACGTCCACAATTTCTGCCGGGTACGGATTTTTGATGCTGTAAACTTCCATAGTCGCGTTGGGTTTGTCCGCACGCCACTCTACCCGATAGACCATATTTTGTCAAGGAGCGTGACCTCCCGTTTTTAAGGCGTCTATCTCAAAATGAACGCATTTATCGAATTTATGTTGACGTGATAACCAATTAGCGATATTATAATAGCTGTTCAGGCTTACCAACGCGATCATTTTCGCTATTAAGCTTGACAAATCAACGATCAAACCTAATCAATCATGAAAACATTAGCACTCATCGCCACAGCTCTGTTCGCCATCACTGTATATGACGCGGCTGCAGCTCAGACCTCTCCATCGACCGTAAGCATCATCAAGGGAGAAATATCGTGCAGGCAATCCAATCAGCCTATTCGACGCTGTTCACTTTGCAGTGGACGGGGCGAAATAGGAGGACGGACCTGCATTCTCTGCAAAGGACGCGGGTGGCGTTAATGGAGCACCAGCCAACCTGAGATACGCAAGCGGGCGACCCGTCATGGATCGCCCGTTTTTTTGAGGGGGGGGGGATTGCACATCACTTGGCGCGCTTGGAGGCAAGTTTGCGGGTTTTCTGCTGCCAGGTCCAATCCCAACGCGTGAGCGAGGTGAGACATGCGGCGAGCAAATCCACGCAAGCTTGCAAATCGATTTTGTGCGCCATCTCGATGCTCTGGTGTACATTGCGCACGGGGATGGAAATAGCTCCGGTAATCGAACCGCCGCCGGTAAACTTCTGCAACGCACCGGCATCGGTGCCGCCCGCCGCGAGCAGCTCAAGTTGACAGGGGATCTTCTTCTCCGTGCAGAGCGCCTCCATGTACTGCACCATGCGCGCATCGGTAATGAGCGTGCCGTCGTACACCTTCACGCCGGCTCCCTTGCCCAGCACCGTGCACTTGTCGTGCGGCGAAGAACCCGGCGTGTCGTACGCAATGGTGGTATCGAGCGCAAAAGCAAAATCAGGTTGCAATTTGAGCGTTGCGACCTGTGCACCGCGCAGCCCCACTTCCTCCTGCACGGTGAAAACAGCATAGGTGTCATAATCGGGTTTCACGCGGCTCTTTTTGATGGCACGCACGGCTTCAATGAGCATGTAGCAGCCGCCACGGTTGTCGATGCTCTTCACGTTCACGCAATCGCCCATCTCCATGAAGTCACTGATGCGCGTGATCGCGTCACCAACGAAAACGAGCTTCTCGACCTGTTCTTTCGGAAGACCGATGTCGACCACGTAGTCCGTGATGGCAGGCATCTTGCCGCGCTCATCCGGCGTCATCACATGAATCGGCTTCACCCCCATGCAGCCGGGCAAATCCTTGCGCCCATGAACCATCACACGCTGCGCGGTGAGTGTCTTCGGATCGAACCCGCCAAGCGGCAATATCCGAATAAACCCCTGATCATCGATGTGGCGTACGATGAAACCTATTTCATCCATGTGTGCGGCACACACCACCTTTTTAGAAGACGATTTGCCACGAATGAGGCAAGTAACATTGCCGATGTTGTCTACCTGCACAGCATCTGAGAGCGGTTGCATTTCACGCACGATGAGTTGACGTATTTCATTCTCGAAACCCGGAGCGCCGGAAGCCTCGCACAGTTGCTTAAAAAGTGTCGTATTCATCGGCAGCGAGCATACTCTTGATTCAAGTTTGCGTCAAGGTTGAATGCATGCTAAAACACCCTCATCGTCACAGAAAATTTTTGTGCATGCAGAACAGGCATAAAAAAATCCGCGTAAAAGTTAAATTTTTCTTGAATAATTTTTCGCTTTATGATAGTAGCAAGGAAACCGAATATGTTTCGGTTTTTGCATTGCGCGCAATGCAACACGAAAAAACCAACAAGACCATGGCGACAAAGAAAACAACCAAGCCAGCTGCAAAGCCGGCTCCTGCCAAGAAGACCGCAGCTCCGAAGAAGGCCGCTCCCAAGAAGGTCGCTCCGAAGAAGCCTGCAAAGAAAGTTGCAGCTCCTAAGAAAGCTGCACCGAAGAAAGTGACCAAGAAGGTTGCTCCCAAAAAAGCAGCAACTCCGAAGAAGGTCGCTCCGAAGAAGGCCGCTCCGAAGAAGCCTGCAAAGAAGGTCGCAGCTCCTAAGAAAGCTGCACCGAAGAAAGTGACCAAGAAGGCCGCTCCTAAAAAAGCAGCAGCTCCGAAGAAGGCCGCTCCGAAGAAGGCCGCTCCGAAGAAAGTTGCCGCCAAGAAGCCCGCTCCTGCCAAGAAGCCCGCTCCTGTAAAAAAAAAGTAAATTCTAAGTCATTAGTTCCTGCAAAAGGAGCCGGCAAGGCCGGCAAGGTCAAGCCGGCTCCTTCTAAGGGAAAAACACCGAGCAAGGGTAAGCTCGTTAAATCTACTCCCAAAAAGAAGGTTGTTGCGCCAAAAAAAGTTGCTCTTCGTAAAGTTGCCACGAAGACAAATGCCAAAGGGAGGAAGCTGACTCAAGTCGCTCGTCCTGCGAAAAAGAATGTTGCACCGGCACGCGTAAAAAGACAGATTTCTGAGAAGTCTCCTGTCGCCACCAAGAAGTCTGTTCCTGCCACGAAGAAAATTCCCGCTGGCAAAAAAGCGCCGGAAGTTGCCGGAAAGGCCCCCAAGAAAAACCCTGTTTCTCCAGCGCCAAAAGGACCTGTGAACAAACCGATTGTGACGCCTCCCCCAAACAATGCCATTTTGTCCAAGGAGAGTGAACGCCGCAAAAAAGTTAAAGCGACACTGGCAAAACTGCGATCGGAACCAGACTGGAAGCAATTCCTCGCCGAACAGAAAAGGGTGCTTACCCAGATGCGTGACGAGTTGCTCCCTAATATGCATAATGTGACGCGTGACAATCTGCGCAGCGGTGAATCCAATGTATCCTCGTCTTCTGGTCAACATATTGGAGATGCCGGTAGTGAGGCCGAGCAACGCGATATCACCATTCTACGCCTTGATAAAGATCGTGAACAACTTTTTGAGATTGAGGCGGCATTGGATCGCATTGCGAAAGGAACCTACGGGGTCTGCGAACTCTCACTTGAGCCAATTCCTAGGAAACGACTGCAAGCTCGACCATTTTGCCGGTTTACGGTGCAATGTCAGGAAGAATACGAAAAGCAGTATGGAGCGTACTCTGCGTTACGGTCTAAGAATTCAGAGGATGTAGGGTTTTCCGGGTTGCAAAAAGTCATTGAGTCAACAATTTTACTTGACGACGACGAGGAATAGTGTAGAATAGCGCTCCGACTCAACAACTCGTAATCATGCCAAGAGATATTATAATCCTCGAATGCACGGAAGCCAAGGCAGAGGGGAAACCTGCCTCGCGCTACGTTACCACGCGTAACAAGAAAAGTCCTCGCACACCGGGACGCCTCGAGAAGGTGAAGTTCAATCCCTTCCTGAAACGCCGCACCCTTCACCGTGAGATGCGTTAAGCCGCTGTCTGCCCGTCATTCCAACCTGTTTATTACGTCATGATGACCGAATTTAAGAGCGTTGAGCGTCGTATTCGATTCCGCACTTGCAACAAGTCCATGCCACATCGCCGCATTGACATACCTGCTGGCGCAGTGGATATGTGCAACCCAGAGTTTCTTTCCAAGTTTACCTCTGAAACGGGTAAGATCCTTCCTCGTCGTGTTACGGGAGTTTCCGCTAAGACGCATCGCAAGATCACGCGGGAAATACGCCGTGCGCGCGCAGTTAATCTGCTTCCCTGATTGCAGTCGTACACGTCGGCATTATTTCGATTTGTTGTTTTTGAGGAGCTTGCAGCCAGTATCATCTGCAAGCTCCTTGCTTTTCCCGAAAGTCCCTCTTTGCCTCCATGAAAGAGCTGCGAGATACACAGAACGAACAGGATTCACGCCATATCTCCATCGACCGAGTGGGCGTTCGTTCCATACGTTTCCCCATTGTCGTTTCTGACAAGGAAAATCGCACGCAATCGACCGTGGCTACTATAGCGATGATGGTCGATTTGCCCCAGCAATACAAGGGAACTCACATGAGCAGATTCATTGAAGCGCTTCATGAGCACCGACATTTTCTGGACGTGCACACAGCCGTGCATCTTCCGGCGAGGCTGCTCAAGAAGCTCTCTGCCCAGCGCGCTCATGTAGAGATTGAATTTCCCTTTTTCCGCGTTAAAAAAGCACCTGTCTCGCACCTGCCCGGGATGATGAATTATGACGTACGTTTTGAAATTGATGCGGAGCGAGAAGGGCCCGGACAATTCACACTGACCATACGTGTGCCGCTCACTACTCTTTGTCCCTGCTCGAAGGCAATGAGTGACCGCGGCGCTCACAACCAGCGGAGCATTGTCACCTACTCTGTGCGTTTTTCCGGTGCGCCGGTGTGGATTGAAGACCTCATTGACATGATTGAGGAATGCGGCAGCAGCCCGGTATACAGCCTGCTGAAGCGCCCCGATGAGAAATATGTGACGGATCACGCATACAAACATCCGGTGTTCGCTGAAGATTTGGTACGCAATATAGCCGTTGCCACAGAGCGGCACAACGCTTTTAGTTGGTATCGCGTGGAAGCGGAAAACTTTGAATCGATCCATAACCACAACGCATACGCCATGGTAGAACGCAATCTCTGCTGAGCGCGTATCCTCCTTTTCTACCTCTCTCTCCTACCTAACAACACATGGATTTAACCCTTCCTGTTCACGAACTTGTCACACTCGAAAATTTATCGGCGCCACTTAGTTCTGTCCAACTATTTGATGCTTACAAGAGGGTTGTACTGCGTCGTCTTAATTCCAGCGGGTTTGCCGGGGCGCAACAAATTTCGCTGAGTGACGCAAGGAAGGAAGGTCTTACGCTTTCAGCTCTCGCCGGCGGGCAACGCGTGTTGATCTGCTTCGCCGAGGCGGCGGCATCGCCCATGGCGATACAGTCACTCAGTGTGGAACAATGTGATGCATGCGATGACTACGCGGCAGATCTGGATATTTTTTACGCGAGTTTTTTCCTCAGCCCAGAAGAGAAAAAACTCTTTTTGCTAGGTCCCGTATTGATCAGGAGGAGCAGAGACTGGCTGAGCCGGTCAGCGAATGTGGCTCAATTTCTCCCCGTGGATGTACGCGCCCCGGGCTTAGCTCTTACACCGCTGTTTGGCGGCGCTGCTCTCTTCAAGATGCAGCAGCTGCTCGTACCGCACGTACTCTCACATGGGAAATTGCCAAAGTTTTCGGTAACCGGGCTCTTTGAAAACCGAGCTCAGGGGATCTCTGATTTTTACGCATTACTGGGGGGAAGCCCGCCTACGCACATGATGCTGGTACGCAGGGATGATGAGTCGCGGCATCTGAACTTTATCCGTCCTTTCTTTTTCTACAGCGACACACCAGACAGCGTACTCACTTTGACCGCCACGCAATTCCTCAAGAATGCGCCGAAATCGGGACTTGTGGAACTCACAACACTCACCGGCACCAAACTATGTGCCGAATGCCTGGAGTCAATCGTACTGCCTGAAACCTTACTCCTAAACCGACGTTACCGCTGGACAATGAGTATGGTGGTGGAAAGTGCGCGAATATTGATGAACCATCCCCCGACTCCCGCTCAAACCCTGCTGGAACAGGCGCGCAAGGATTTTACGAAGGGAAGTGGGGCGAATAACGAAGCTATCGACTTTTCAATACTACCGCACCAACCGATGGAGGTGAAACCCATTTCACAGGATTCGCTCACCTCACGCGCCACGCTCACAGCGCGTTTGACCGGCATCTCGACAACCCATGTGGATGGTGCAACTGTCCAGCACTGGCACCTGCAACTCCTTCCGGAAGCGGAGCGGGTTGTGCTGCACGCCTTTGTCGGTGCGGAAGTAGCCTCCTCTTGCCGTGCGCAACCCGGCGACATCATCACATGCTGCGGCCACTTACACGCCTCGCCGGATGCTCTCGAAGAGGAAGCATCACCGGAGCAGGCTCTACCGCAACGTCCTCTTGCTCCTCCACGTACGGCCCTCACCGAAGCCGTCGCATGCCGTATTCTCTGCAATGCCGTGTGTACTCACGAGTGGGCCGAATTCGCTGCCGCCGCAAGCGACAATCTCTCATATACCAGCCATATGAATGGCACAAAACTCTCCTCAAAACACGCTTTTATCCGGTATATGAGTGAGAGGAGACAATTGTGGCGACAGCAGCACAGTTGGCAAGCCATGAGCTGGGACACAGGAACCGTCATTTACCGCGGAGAACGCCGACCTTGCTACATGCTCTCATGCTATGGCAAGCCTGTGGGTGCATCTATTCTATCCGTGCAAGATCACAAAATCAGTGCTATCGAAACGCTCCCGGAGACGGTCAACAACTCTTTCACGCCGGATTCAGATTGCTCAACCAAAGCGCGATTTTTCCATCCCTTCCGAGGGCATCTTACTCCTCACCCGGCAGAACACACGCCCTTGCAACTTTTTGCGGCCTCCTACCTGCGCGAATGCATGGTACGCCACACCGGGTACTGCCCTCCCAACTCTCCGGAATCAGTTCTACCCTCCAGCAACGCTCGTTGGGTAAAATTAATGCGTGACGAGCCATCTCTTTGCGACATGGCTTTCACCCACGGCGGCCGTGTGTTTGCCGTGTGTGCTGTTGAAGTTGCTTCTCATCCTGACAATGGGGGGAATTTATCTGCCATTGCTGCCGCAATGCCCGGCCGGGATGAATTCCTCTCCTTTTCAGGACAGCAGGGACTTCTCCCCTGCATTTTCCCGGCACAGCGCAATTATTCCCCGGAACCTACTCACTCATGGAACTTGTGGGACTTGCGTACGCTCCAGCCGGTGCAACCGCAACTCATGCCAGCTCCGGATGCTACCCCGCCTCCCTCACATTGGGAAATTTTGACAGGCGCTCTCGCGGAACTGCGCACGCGTATCGCTCACATGGGGGGAACTGTCATCGCCTACCACGACACGCCTGACATATTCCCCCACTTTTGGTACCGTGATGCTGACGAAGGCAAGCTCAGCTGGATCATTGTGCGCTGCTCGACCGATCCAGCGAAACAAGACACTTCCATGAGTGATGAAGAGATGCTTCCCATACAAGAGGCACCTGAAGCTGCTGGCTACTTGGTATACGCTACGGCGTACGGAGATAAAGACTGCAGTACGCCCGCGCGCCGTGGTGAACCCATATTTCTTAAACTCAGCGAGCTGTTGCCGCTCAACAGCTGATTTCGCCACGTCGCACCAAATCCGCGTGCAACGCATTCAAAATTTTCTGATCGGGTCGAAAGTTTGCATCATGATGCGAGGAACGTATAAGCGGACCGCTCGCCACATGCTCAAATCCTTTTGCCAACGCTATTTCACGAAGCTCTGAGAATTCTTCCGGCCTCACATAGCGGATAACCGGCAGGTGTCGCGCACTTGGTCTCAGGTACTGCCCCATCGTAAGCGCGCGCACTCCGTGTTCCAAGAGATCATCCATCGTGCGTTCAAGTTCCTCCCGGGTCTCTCCAAGCCCGAGCATGATACCGCTCTTGGTCTCTACCATCCCGGGAGCCATTTGCCCTGCGCGTTCCAGCACATGCAGCGATCGTCGATATTGTGCCCTGAACCTCACCAAAGGCGTGAGCCTCTCCACGGTCTCTACATTGTGATTGAAGATGTGCGGCCGAGCATCCATCACCGTCTCCAGAGCCTCCTCATTCCCATTAAAATCTGACACGAGCACTTCAATCATTGTACGCGGGCTTGCGGCTCGTATCGCACGAATCGTATTTGCGATATGTCCAGCCGCACCATCCTTCAAATCATCTCGTGTCACCATGGTCACCACTGTATGCTCCAAGTTCATGTTTGCCACAGCCTGTGCCACTTTCTGAGGTTCTGTGGGGTCCAAAGGCGCTGGTCTCGCCGTGCGTGTGGCGCAAAACCCACATGCGCGTGTACACACCTCACCACAGACCATGAAGGTGGCTGTGCCATGACTCCAGCATTCTCCTCGGTTTGGACAAAGCGCCTGTTCGCACACAGTCACCAACCCCTGCCCCTGCACCAACTGTTGCACACGGTTAAAGACACGTCCTTTCGGTAAGCGAACCTTGAGCCATTCGGGCTTATGTTGGGCTTGTTCTTTCATATCTCCGAAAGTTATGCACTATATCACGCGTGCATGCAAGCGAAAATCCTCTCTTTCTTACTTGCTGACTTAGAATCATAAGCTTCTCCAACAAGTGGATTTTCCCGCTTACATACAAACATTTAGCGAGTTAGATTGCCTGCAAACACCACTTATGCAAGATTATATCCGGCAGAGTTATATCTCTTCAGCTCTGTCACTCATTCAACACATAATACCAAGGATATGACCCAAAGAAATATCACACGCTACACGTACGAGACGACATCCTTTCAAGGTTGGAGACTCAGTATCTGCCGCAAGTGGAACCAATTCACCAAGTATTTCTCCGACAGACAGTACGGGAGTGAAGAAGCCGCGTTTCAGGCTGCCATTGAGATGCGTGACCGCATTTTTGATGCCTTAAAAAGGACGCCCGATGATCCGCGCGCTGTTTTCGAGCAGTTCAAAAATGGAGCCATCGAAACTCCGTCTCGAATTGTCACCAAGGCAGGTCATTAAACGCACACGAGCGGGAATCCTCTCCGGCTCTTCTGTACACCTGAAAAACCGCGTGCCTCCACGGCCCGCGGTTTTTCTGCACCATTGCTCAGATATATCAAGTTTCTTGAATTGAATGCAAATATTGGATGGACGAGTTGGTCAGGTTGTTGTAGAATGGAGGCGTGAAATGGAATGTTAAAGAACTTGATAAATGTGAATCTACACTTGATGTAGCGCGGGACTTGCCTGCTTGGTCTGTGGTAAGCACACAGAGTCAAACAAAAGGTCGGGGACGGTTCAACCGCGTGTGGTATGCAGAATCGGGCGGTCTGTGGGCAGCCTATAATTTACCGCTACCCAAGAATTCTAATCGCCATTGGGGGCTCCTTCCCCTCGTTGCCGGAGTGGCAATTATGGACACGCTGAGTGCCTTTAATATACCCAATTTGCGCCTGCGCTGGCCAAATGACGTCCTAGTCGGTCGAGCCAAACTCGCCGGTATCCTTGTGGAACGTCCAAAGCCGGATATGGCTTCGATCGGCGTAGGCATTAATGTAACTAACAGCATCGTGGATATCAATGAGGATATGCCGGATCCTGCAACCCGTTTGGCTGATCTCATCCCCTCCTGCCCCAAGGTATCAAAACTGCGTACCATCTTGGGGGATTCACTGGCCGAGGCATACGACTACTTTCTCGAGGGCGGGCTGGATGCGCTAGCCCCCATGCTTGAACCGGCATGGGGAGAATCCAAGCCCGTGGTAGCCATCACCGATACAGATCGCTTTTGTGGTTACTTCGTGGGTGTGGAATCGGATGGATCACCGATTCTGCGCCGTGCGGACGGTTCGCGTTACTCTGTTCCTGGTACCACGGTGATACGCCTCAAGGAACTTATTTAAACACACGATCCACTCCACCGGTCCCCAGTGATCATGCAGCAGAAAACGCGGCAAATGGTGTGGAGTGCGGTATTATGTTGCTTGACATTCCTGACGACAAGTTGCGATGACGAGGATGACTTCTCCGCACATTGGGATTGTTCAGCCATACCCACCTCCATGCAATGCGCTGCTTGTCACCCGCGCCAATTTGAGCAGTGGGCCAATAGCGACCACGCGTGGGCGGCGCGCTTACCAAAGCAAGCTTTGGATGGAGTCGCTTTCCATCAAAAAACGTCTCATGCACACGGTGAGGCCCTTTTATTCTCGGATCAAGAATCAGGCAACTATCTGGTTCGTCCTGTCGCTGGGCAGCAATCCTTACCCATCGTCACTGCCATAGGACGTAGTCCACTCGTGCAATATACGGTACCGGGAAAACGAGGAGCGCAGCAGGTACTCAGCTCGGCTTGGGATCCATCCGCTCAACAATGGTTTGATATTTTTGAAGATGACAATCGCTTGCGCAAGGAAGGTGTTGCTGAACGCACAGCCGGCGATTGGGGACATTGGACGGGCCGCGGTATGACATGGAATTCTCAATGTGCCTCATGTCACATGACAGGATACCGCAAACGGTACGATCGTCACGCAGACGCCTACCGCTCCTCTTTCAAAGAGCCGGGCGTCACCTGCATCCAATGCCACCCGGCAGCAGCCGCTCCTGACTCTGTGGACGGTTGCTTAGCGGAGCGTACACGCCGCAAGTTGACTCCCCGGCAAATCAGTGCAAACTGTGCCTCATGCCACGCAAGAGCTGATGTATTTGATGACCTTTTTTGCGCCGGTGACAAATTTGAAAATCACTTTCGTTTGGAGCTTCCTGTGGCGCCTAGCGTCTTTTACGCTAATGGAATGCAACGGGACGAGGTTTTTGTGGAAACAGGTTTTCGACTTAGTCGTATGGGAACAGCCGGGGTCACTTGTCTGGACTGCCATGATCCCCATAGTGGAGACACAATATTGCCGTGGGAAGACAATTCACTCTGCTTGCGTTGCCATGCCACTGGCAAGGAAATTAACGGCAAACGGGCTCCACTCTCGGAAGGGGCTCCGGCGGGTACGTGCGACCGTCACTCCATAGGTGGTCGTTGCGTGGAATGCCACATGCCTCCTTCCAACTTCATGGCACGGGACTCTCGCCGTGATCACTCACTGAACATACCCGACCCTGTTCTCAGTACAGAACTCGGCATCCCCAATGCCTGCACCATGTGTCATACGGACATGAACGATTCCTGGGCGGCAGGCGTCTTGGCACACGCTTTACCTCACCAAATTGTTGAAGAACGCCGCCCACGCATTCGAGCGATTCATGCCGCCATGCATGGGCACGCAAAAGCCACCGACTTATTACAAGCATTACAGAATGAACCCGTGCCGGCGTGGCGCGCCACTCTCCTGGAACATCTGTCTCGTTGTCCCACGTCCCAAGCCATTCAACAAGCTGCCCGACGCGCTGCTGCCGAGCCGGACGCGTTGGTCAGAACGGCTGCAGCCAGCATCCCCGGCAATCATGTTCTGCCTATGCTGCTCGATCCCATTCGAGCCGTGCGACAGGCTGCAGCATGGTGTCTTCTTACACGGTGTCCAGAATTGCTCCGCGGAACAAGCGCCATTAAAGAGCTTCGCTCTGCCGCCGAATTTCGCTCTGATCAACCAAGTGGCACGATGCAACTGGCCACTCTCGCTCTGGCTGCGGGTCGGGCCGATGAAGCAGAATCTCTTTACCGCCGTGCGATCCAATTGGATCCTGCGTCTCCCGTGCCCTATATGGATTATGCTGTCCTTCTGGCCCGTCAAAACCGTCTCACGGAGGCCTTGCACCAGCTGCTCACTTGCACGGCAAAATCTCCTAAAAATGCCGAGGCACAATACCGACTTGCCCTCGTGCTTATTGAGCTGCGGCAGTACCCCGCCGCCCACACTGTCCTTAATCGCGCTTTGGAGATCGACCCTCAACACCCCGGCGCTCTCCGTGCTCGAACCTCTCTTACTCCGCTTCTTTCACCACAAACTCCATAAATGACCATGCCCGAACTCTCGACTTCTTCCACCATCATTATTGTCATGATAGGTATCTTGGCCGCCATCGTGATATTCTCTTTACTCAAAGGGGTGATCAAGATGCTTTTGCTTGCCATAGCTGCCGTCACGGCCATCGCTGCATGGATTTTTATCCAAAAGAATGGTTTTACGCTGTTGGCGTTGCTCACGAGTTCCCCGCAACCCTGGATGGTTCAAGCTCTGGCATGGGTAGCCGCTATCTTCATCTTTTCCGTTTTCTTCCATGGCATGAACTGGTTCTCCCAACTTTTTTCGTGGCGGCGCGGGGGAGCTTCTACGGGAGGTATCCTTACAACGTCTCTTATGTGTGCACTCATGGTATGGTTGGCCATGTTGGGCATCTCATACTACGGGGATGTATCACGCATCAGCTTTTATCACGATCGAGCCTCAGCAACAGCCGATTCCATTCCTACACTCCCTTGGGCCTCGCGGCTTCAAAATGCATTGCGCAAATCTCCCGCAACTTCCTGGATTCTCAAGTTTAACCCCATGGATGACCAGGCGCAAACAAAATTGGCCTGTCTTGTTGCGTACGGCTGCACCTTGCCTGATGACCAGATGGAACAATTCTACCACACGTGTTTGGAACACTCAGGAATCCCACATCCTTCCCGATTTTTAGAGCTCTTTCGTGACCAAGGGTTGCGCACTCTTGTACACGAAAAACGCTTTGTCAATCTTTTAGAAAACTCTCATCTCAAAACTTTCCTTCAATTCCAAAATACGCAGCAATTTTTAGAAACGCTGCAACTAAATTAACGCTCCCTTCCCCGCCACACTCTCTACTCAGCCGCGTCATCTTTCACTGACCTTTGCCATTGACGCGCCATTTTTTACCTTGAGACTTCCATGAGCATCGTGGTAGAATGGCAGGCGAAAACGACGGCTACTCACTTTCCCATTATCGGCATGATACATTTGCTCCGCATACATCTGCTTATGCTTGCCTTGTCAACGCTATCCATCGTTGGGCATCTCCATGCTGCTTCACTGGGAAAGTGGGAGTTGGTCTCCGTACGTGGTGTCGATTATGTCAAATTGGATGACGTCTGGCGCTTTTACGGTTTTACGAAAAGGACAGGTCACCCGGGGTTTGTTTCATACGGCGCCGGAGATCGAACAGTTTCCCTCTGTCCGTCCAAACAAGATTTTTACGTCAACAACTACCGCTACATCCTTTCTTACCCCGTGATTTCCGCTGAGGGCGCGCTGCTTATCTCCACCATTGATATGAATAAACTAGTAGATCCTGTGCTGCGACCACGTCTCGCAAAATCCGGGAATATTACTACTGTCGTATTGGATCCTGGCCACGGTGGACATGATGCTGGAGCTGTGAGTCGTTACGCGCGTGAAAAGGACTGTAATCTGGCCCTCGGACTAAAAGTACGTCGCAAGCTTGAAGCTTCCGGCTTCAAGGTTGTCATGACTCGCGACCGCGACTTTTTCCTTACTCTTGGTGAGCGAGTGGCGATAGCGAATCGCACGCCGGATTGCATATTTGTGAGTTTGCATCATAACTCAGGGGGGCGTGCAGCCTCCGGTATTGAAACCTTTACTTTGGCGCCGCATGGCACCACGTCTCCTTTCGCTCGTACACGCCGCACCGAAGACTTGGCCGGCAATAATCAGGATAGCGAAAATATCGCACTGGCGACAGCTGTACACAGCCACTCCATTAAGAAAACAGGGGCGATCGATCGTGGCATCCAGCGCGCACGTTTTTCCGTGCTATGCACGATCAAACGCCCGGCCATCCTCTTTGAGGGGGGGTTTGTGACGAACCCGCAAGAGGGCGCTAAAATTAGTTCTGATCGTTACCAGGATATGCTTGCTCAGTGTATTTGCGATGGCATAGTTCGCTACACATCCAATACGAAAAACCGTCCTGCCTCTTACAGACGATCCGGCAGCGGTTCTACTCGAGCAGGCTCGCTGCATTCCGGCTATATTCCCCATACACGTGGCACGTCTTCTCGCTAGCGCTTCATTCTTTACACCTCCATGTTGTTCTCTTCACATCGGGGCTTAGCCCGCTTTTGCAACACCCTGTTCATCTCTGTTGCTTTCGCCTCCTCCTGCGCTGCTGACAGTGATTCGCTACCATCATGGGTACCGGCTGAAAGCCCGCCAGGTGTTTTTTACCAAACCGTGGACGAATTGAGAAGCTTCTATAAGCTGACGGAAGACTTTCGTTCGGCACGCAAAGGCACTTACACGTTGGCGCACGACGACACCTCCATTGAGTTCGGACCCGGCGCAAGAGAATTACGAATTAACGGGGTAGATATCACGCTCTCGCGTCCTCTCATGCGCAATAAAGCGGGAAAACTTCTTATTTCTCGCGATGACTGGGTGTACTGGATTGATCCTGTTTTGCGTCCGCTCTACCTATCCAACCGTACTCAGGTAGATACAGTCGTTATTGACGCAGCTCACGGCGGACACGATACCGGAGTGGCTTGTGCTGCGAGCAGTGAGGCTCAGATTACTCTTCAAGTTGCTCAAGCTCTTCAAACGGAACTGGAGAAAAATGGTGTCCAGTGTTTCCTCACTCGAACCGGAGACTACTTCCTTTCTGACCGCCAACGAGTGGATTTAGCCAATAAGGTGCCGAACGCCATCTTTGTCAGCTTGCACCTCAACAGTTCCAACGCAGAGAAAATGGGACCTACAGCGTGCATACTCACACCATCGCCCGTGGATCAAAACGAACGTCCCGGCAACGCATTTGCGTGTAAGAATGCTGCTTTAGCGTACGCTTTACAGTACACACTCAGCAGCGAAACGCAATCCTCAGGAGGCGGCTGCTGCCACACCCACTATAGTCTGCTCAGTTCAATAAATATGCCAGCCGTATCGATCGAGTTAGGATACGCGAGCAATACAAAAGAAGCGATTGCACTTTCCTCACCTGAATACCGCACACGGCTGGCGGACGCACTCGTGCGCGGTATTCTAAACTACACGCGCGCCACCTCACCGGCAGCAACGATGCCCGTTGCCCCCTCTGTTCCAAGAAAAATCACCCCAAAAAAGGATTCATCCAAACCCAAGGCCTCGACGCCCGAAAACAAGCCAGACAAGGCATCCGACAAACGCCGGAGCAGACGCAGCAACCGGAGACGCTAGCTTCCACCGCACAACGGTATGTGATAAACAGTTATTTAAGAGCCTCTAATTTCGTCGGGTCGAGTTGCTCCCATGGCAGTTCCGGTTTCGTGAAGTGACCATAGTTTGTCGACTTCCGAAAAATTGGTCGCCTTAGTCCGAGGGTCTTTTCCATATCCGCGGGCTTAAAGGAAAAAGAGGACCGTACACGACGGATAATCTCCTCCTCACTCACCTTGGCCGTGCCAAATGTATCCACATCAATCATGATAGACACCGGATCGGCTTTCCCTATCGCGTAGCCAACCTGGAGTTCACAGCGGTGCGCCAGACCAGCCGCCACCACATGCTTAGCGACCCAGCGGCACATGTACGCCCCGGAGCGATCCACCTTGCTGCAATCCTTGCCGGAAAAAGCCCCACCGCCATGCCTCCCCATACCTCCATATGTATCCACGATAATTTTACGTCCCGTGAGGCCGGTATCTCCATGTGGTCCGCCAATGACAAAGCGACCCGTGGGGTTAATAAAGTACTCGGTATCATCCCGAAGCAACTCCATGGGCAGCACACGTTTTACTAAAGCCGTGCAATACTCGCGTATTTCTGCCAAACTTACATTCTCTGTATGTTGGGTACTCACCACGACATTCATAATACGCTCCGGACGCCCATCCGCACCATACACCACCGCTACCTGACTCTTACTGTCCGGACGAAGCCACGTCACCTCTCCGGCGTGGCGAGCGCGTGCAAGCTCCCGCATGATACGGTGCGCATACATCACCGGTGCAGGCATCATTTCAGGAGTCTCATCTGTAGCGTAGCCAAACATAATCCCCTGGTCTCCGGCTCCCTGTTCAGAGCCCTCTTTTCCCTCTGCCGCGCTGGCATCCACCCCCTGTGCTATATCCGGACTCTGTTCAGACAGAAAATTAAGCACCTCCACTCCGTCCGCATAAAACACATCATCATCCGCCGGGGAACGATATCCTATTTCTCGAATGGTGTCTCTCACGATACGCTCATAATCGAGATTTGCGCGAGTCGAGATTTCTCCCGCCAGCACGACGTGATTGTCCTTCACCAGTGTCTCACACGCCACTCGGCTGGCTGAATCTTGATCCAGACACGCATCCAGTATTGTGTCGGAAATCAAATCCGCCACTTTATCAGGATGTCCCTCCCCCACAGATTCCGAAGTAAACAAATGCGGTATATTCATGCTCAATCTAATTCGTTAGTCAGTGAAAAAAGCCCCAAGCCTCCGGGAACTCGATCCGGATTCTCCCTTATGCTCGCCATGGCAGCAGACATCACCAACGCCGCTTTATTGGTATGCTCTGGTGCCGCACGCAGCATGTGGTAAAACATATCCCACCACAGCGTAATCTCATTCCTGATCATCTGAGCCTGTATGGCATAGTGTCTCACTCCCGCCTCATATAACGCTCTTTCCTCGCACTCAGTCAGGTTACAGGTATCCTCATCAGTGTAATACCCTGTGCGTTGCTGCAAGCGGCGCATGCTCTCGGTGATGGTGTAGTCGTACGGATTGCGTCTCATCTGTGCGGCCAACGTTACCAACTCGCGACGCGTTGGATAGCGTCTCGGTACCGGGTCATTGAGCACCGCAATGTATCGCTCCGGGTATTTCAGGCGAGTGATGAGTTGTTTTTGCACGGCATCACGCGGATGAAGCATGATCTGCTGATATAGTTCTGTAAGCTTGATGTAATATTCGGGCGTACGTTTATCGTTTGTCAGCACGTGCCGGTTCACGTGGCAAAGAATATTCAACTTGCTGTAGCGGCTGCGTAACGCCTGAGCCAAGACATCATCCGCCACACACACGGCGTTCCTTCCTGTAGGGTTGTTACTCTTTTTGAGCAACTCTTGGATGAGCCAGTGCGCAAAAGCATCCTCCAGACTCTCCTTGGATACTTGCGGGTTATCAAATAACAAGACCACGCCGACTTTATCCTGTGCGTAACTCGCCAGTATGTTAATACATGCCTGCGGCGTCATCGGGGCTCTCGCCCCAACCATATCCAACGACCAAGCGCACGGCGGAGCCCCTACCACTCGAGCTACTCGACGAGGAGGAAAATACGAAGACAAATAGCTGAGCAATGTCAATAGATGCACGTCAAACCGAAAAGCGCCCCCCACCATCCAACTCGCCTGAGGCATATGGTGGCTCAAGAAATAATCAAGCGGCACAGGTTGTTTCTCATCCATATCACTCATGAGGGAACAGGGGCACGAAGAGATTCCAAAAAACGCTGACTTATGGTATGCATGCGGTTCTCGTTGGCTGCATCGTTGCGCCAAGTCAAGCGCATCAGATCGAATATAATGGAGGACGCATTGGTATGTCCCCGTCCCTGCAGTTTGAAATGGCGAAAACCCATATCGTAGAGTCTCCGTATCTCGGGAGTATTGAGCGCCAACACTCCGTAGCGCTCCGTGGTGAGCATTTTTTCCAGCTCGCGACAGCCATTGGTAGCCTGTCGCTTGTCGAACTCGCGACCATCGTAGCCTAAAAAATTGAGCGCATTTTCGGAAAGCGAACGATAATGAAACCCACGCAACGGGCAGTTCCTTATACAATACTCGTTGATAAGCAATATGTAACGGGGGGGGGCTCCTAACCTTTTCAACAAATCATAGTCGAGTACATCATCCGGATGAACCATCACATCGTCGTACTTGTCGGCTAATTCGAGATACACGTCCAACTTGCCTTTGCCCTTCTTTTGAACGATATTAAGAATGCTTGAGATACAACGCAGCTTCGGGAACTTATCGCGCAAGTACTCGAGCAAGAGGTCGGAGCCTATGATCACTCCATTGCGTCCCGTGGGGTTGTGGCGCGAGAAAAATGTACATAAAGCATTGCACAATGCATCGTTCAAGTGTTCCTCTTTGAGCAGCAGGTTAGAAAAAGTAAGGTACACGGCTATGTTGCGTTTCTCGTACTCCAGTCCCGCTGCTCTCAATTCCTCCGCTTCCCGTAAGAGCTGTTTGAGGACCCGTCCGCTGTTCCACGTACAAAGAGGAGCTCCGTGTACCATGTGAAAAGGTTCGTATCCTAATTTTTCCTTACAAAAATCAAAGAAAGCCAACAACTCGCGATCGTTTACAAACGCTCCCGAGACGTCCCACTCCGCTCCCGGCCAAGAGGGATTCACATATGATGACGCCACTCCCATTTTACCCATCTAGTGTAACAGCTCTTTGTGCAATATGTCAAGTCCTTCTTATGAGTTTTGCACCCCGCTCACATCCGTCCCAAGAAAATATATTTCATGGGAGGGAAGCATGATGATAGCAGGAGTTGGCGATTTTTGGGCAAATC
>CANQAC010000009.1 GCA_947589345.1 uncultured Akkermansia sp. | reverse complement strand
ACTTTCCCGTCTTTCCAGCTCCGGGCATGACTATCGTCAGCCCACGTGCCGTCATCTCCTCCGGTCCATAGCATGCCATCCGGTTCCAGGATGGTGAGCAAGCCCGTTCTATCCAATAACAGTTCCTTATCAAGTTTGTGCCCTTCACCATCAGAGACCGCGATCTCAAAGATGTCCGTCCACTTTTTATGCTCTTGGGTCACAAGTTCCTTCCACACATTGCCGAACGTTGCCGATTTAAAGAGTTGGTACTCCGGTTCGTCGTTGTATCCGACCAGGTTAATGACCAGTTTATCTTCCCCCAACTCGATGTGGTCGAAGTCCAGTTTCGCCTGTCCGGTCATGTCGATCACGAAGCCGGCTCCCGTCGTCCCAATGAGGTCCAGCGTGGTCGCTTTCAGGGTGCCTTCTCCGAGCCTCACCTTTCTGCCGCTGTCTATCTCGAGCGTAGTGAGCGCACTTCCTTTGGCTACGGTGTCGATGATCAGGTCGCCCTTCAGGTCGTCCTCCAAGCCGCTCCCCACCCTCAAGGTGGTACCCCCCGTCGCCTTGAAGGTGCCCACCGTCAAGTCTTTTTTACCGACGATGATCGTGCCCGCCGCTATCTCCAAAGTGCCACCGTATGTTCCGCCGCCCGAGATCGTCAGAACGCTTTCGTCACCGACCAGCCTCAGCGTGCCTCCGGTTCCGGAGAGAACTCCGCTGATGGTCGAATGAGCGCCCTCGATTTCCAGCGTTCCGGCTTTCACTTCCAGTCCGCCCGCCAAGGTGACTCGCCCGTTCTCTGAGTTCTCTGCTTCCTTGAACTTCTGCGTCTTATCGCCGTCTTTCACGACCTTCACACCCGCACCGATGTTGACGCCCTGAGCTTCCTTGTCACCGCTCGTCACGTTCAGCGTCAAGGTCACGTTGTCGCCCGAGTTCTCAATGATGTGTTTTCTATTATTTGTACTCAAGTACCAGAAATTATCTCCATCGTTGATAAGTCCGCCAAAGGTTGCGTTCGCCCCAAGACTCAGTTTCGCCGCGTAGCAGCTCAGCGCCAAGTCTCCCGTCATGTTCGCTCCCCCGTTCAAGGTCACTGTCTTCCCTGAATCCTCGGTCGCCACGATGAATTCGCCGGCGCCGGTAAGTTCTCCGTTCAGGGTGTAGTCTTCGCCTTTAAGGGAAAGCGAGCCTTCAACGATTTCCAGCGCTTTGTCCAGCGTACCGGACGTCCCGTCAAAGACGAGCTTACCCTTCCCGGTCTTCTGCAAACCAACTCCTGCCCCGAACTTCACACCGCCCAATCTGTCCGTGAACCATCCCTGACTGGTAACCTCATCATCATCCGCTTGGAACTGCACGTACACATTTTCCACGCTACCGCCCTTCTGGATGGTGCCGCTTCCGGAGAGTTTGGCGCTGCCGCCGAGAAGAACGATGTTGCCGCCCATGGTGAGCGTGCCGCCAATGGCGAATTCGCCGTATTTTTCGATGCGCGCGCTGCCGAGAGCGCCTTCGCTGCCGGTCCAGTCCAGTTTGCCGAAGTGCGAGTTGCCTTCGTCGTCCAGTTTGCCGCCGGTCAGGGTGAGGGCGTTGCCTTCACCCACGATGTTTCCCCCCACGGGGAGCACGGCTTCCGCTCCGTCGAGGTCCACCGTGCCGCCTCCCGTCCCCACGACGAGTGCGCTGGCGGCATTCTTCAAGGTGCCAACCATGCTGAAAACACCCCCATTCTGCACGGTGAGTTCGCCTATCCAGTCGTGCTTTTTAGTGGTGGACAACAGAGTGAAAGTCTTACCGTCCACGGTGAGGGCGCCGCGACCGGTCAGCGTACCTGTCTTCTCCACGGTCGTATCCACTTGGAAAACAGCCCCCGTCCCCAGCAACAATTCCCTTTCCACGGACAGACCGCCCTCGTCCGAAGCAAAGGTGTACACTCCGCCGTCCGTCGTTTGAACGGTCATTTCTTTCACCCTCGTCTCTCCCGGGATGGTGAGCGTTACCGTGTTATTTTGGGCGCCGGTAAAAATCACGGCGTTTGCCCCTGCGAAAGCCTTCCGCTCGTCCCAAGTGGCAGACTTTTCATTCCAGACGAATCCTCCGCCGGTTCCGGTATGGGTTCGCGTGTCAAGTTTGTCAGAGAATATCAATCGACCGTTTTCATCCAGCGTAACGTCGTAGGTCCAATTTTCGCCCAAATCCACGGTCAACTTTTCCCCAAAGAGCTCCTGCAACCCGGCGAGCAAAGTCCTGTCCATACCCGGGTCGAAGAGCTGGTAGCCGGTTTCGTGCCAATCGTCAAAGTCACTATCAAGGAATCCGGTGAGGGCAATAGTCAGAACATGGCCTCCTCCAATCCCACTCCCCAGTTTGATCATGCCTTCGTCTTCGCCGCTCAGCTTAATGGTTGCATCCCCGGCGAGGGTGAGCTTGCCGATGTCCAGCTTACTGGCTCCTCCGGCTTCCAGGGTCGCTCCCTGTGCCAGCGTCAATTGCGTGAGCGTCAATGTCGTCGCCCCTTCACCTACCGTGAAAGAGACCTTGGAGCTCGCCCCCAAATCAAGGGTGCCGATATTCAGCGCACCCACTTCTCCCGCATCCAACGTCGCGCTCTCCCCGAGGGTCAGTCGTTCGAATCTCACCCCTGCTGCCACACCCCCGACGAAAGTCAACGCTGCGTTCTCCTTGAGAGTCAGTTGTTTGAAGCTCGCTCCTGCTGCCACACCCCCGGTGAATTCAGCTTCGGCTCCTTTTCCTAATATGAGTTCGCCACCTGTTCCTTTCAAACTTCCATCGGCTCCAAGCCTCTTACCATCACCAACGGTGATGCTCGACCCCGTGCCGATCTCCACGTTCATCCCCGCCGATGCATTCACGTTGAACACCATATTACCGCCACCGACCGCCGCATAGCTGCCGCCTACCTCGAAGTCTTCGGTACCCCCGAAGGTCAATGTGCCGCTGCTCTTCCTGATGCCGACGCCCTCACCGAAGTTCAGCAAGCCTCTGTAGATGTTGCCTCTGGTCAGCGTCGTTTCTTCCAACGTGCCTGCCTGACTTTGTTGCCCCGCGTTTCCGTTTACCACTCTGCCGACATCTATGAATACCTCCTTATCTCCCGTCCTTGCAAAACTGGCATAATGCCCTCCGATGTCTCCACCTTCAAAGAACCAATTCCCTACCTCGAGGTCTCCACCTAGTTTGATCTCGACATTGTTCCACGATGCATCCAAGGTGTCGACTACACCTCCTTCATCCAGCTGCAGCACCGAACTGTTCCAGAGCTGTAACAAGCCATCCACCTGCAACTTTCTCTTGAAAGTGAAATCTCCCTTTGCTCCCGTGCTGATAAAATTTCCCTTCACATGCACCGTCACTTTTTCGTCGAAAACAGCCTTCACGGCATTCCCGGCCGCACCTTCAGGATGGTTGGTCATGTTCCCCTGAATCAGGAGGGTTGTGGAGCCTCCTGCTGCACCCGAAGTAAAGGTGTAGCCGCCCTCAGCGTTGGCCGCGGTAAAGGTGATGCTGGCCGCGGTGATAGTAGGATCCTTCAGGGTGACCGTAGCGGTGTCACCTGCTCCCAAGTACACTTTTTTCTCGGTAGTCCACCCGACGCTCGGCTCTTTGTCGGCTTCTAAAGCCCATTGATCGTCACCGCCGGTTCCCCACACGAGTGCGTTACTTTCTCCGGTACCCGGCCAGTACAGACCATCGCTCCCATCCTCTGCCTTGATGATGACTTTGCCGGTCGCCGCATCGAGGGTGAGTTGCTTGTTGGTATCTGTTGCGCCCTTCACGGTGATTTTGTCCGCCCAGACAGTCTGCCATTCGCTCTCGAAGAGCCCGTAGCCTCCGAGCGAAACGGCATCCTCTGTGAACCCGGTGAGGTACAGGGTGATGGGATCGTTGATGATCGCGCCGTCCCAAGCCAGCTTCAGCCCCTCTCCGTACGCCAGCTCGAAAGTGCCGCCGCTTACAACGATGTCGCCCGTCACCGTCAATACGGCGCCCGCCCACTTGAATTTGCCGCCCGTAATGTTGATGCCGCCCGTTTCGATGGTCATCCCCTTGCCCGCCGACCCCATGGTGAGCGACCCGCCCGTCACTTCCAACGAGTCAACAGTGAGAGTGACCCCGTTGGCTTTTCCTGTGAACGTCTGTGAACCTCCGTTCATGGTGAGCTTCTTCACATCCAATCCTCCATCCCACTCGTGCGCCGTAAACGATCCGGCAAAGGTGAGGTTAGCGCCCGTGATCTTTAAACCATCCGTGGCGGCGTAATGCCGCAGACCTCCCTTCAGGGTGAGTGTGGTACTCGAGTCATCCGCACCTGTGCCAATGTGCAGTTCTCCCGCTCGCATATCCACCTCCACGTTAATGTCTGTGTCGCTCTGCAAGGTTGTTTTTGTGTGGGAGCCATCCAGTGTAAATTTGCTTGTAAGTCCGGAAGTGTCCAGATTTTCAATCGTATTTTCTCCAGACAAAATGACTTCACCTCCTGTGAGTTTCAACTTGCCATCCACCTTCAAATCTCCTGCAGTTCCCCAAGGGACTTCCGTTGTATCGATAAGGAGAATCACCCGTTCTCCGAAAGTCATCCCGTCCCCACTGAAAGGCGAGACATCGTCAGATATTTTCACCGTCAGCGTGCCCTCACCGTTCTCCGTTCCCTCGTGGGTCACGCTCACCGCGCCTGACCCTTCCGTCAGGGTTCCGCCGAGCACAATGTTCGCATCGTCGCCCAGCACGAGCTTGCCGCCGTTGAAGGTCACGTCCCCATTGAGATTCACCGTCGTGCCGTCATCAGCCTTGAAAGATTTCTTCAAGTCGACAGTACCGGTGATGGTGAGCTCCTTCTCCGCTGCGCCGTAGCCGACGCTGTCGCCCAACACATTGTTGTCGAACTTGCCGGTGAAGGCACTCCAGTCCATCGAGCCGCCGCCGGTGTAGAACGCGTACCCCGTGCCGGTTAATTGTCCTTCGTCGCCGGTGATGCTACCGGAGAAGTAGAGATCAGTATTGTCCAACTCAAGGCTGCCGCCTGTGAGCGTGACGTTTTTTGTCGAGACTTTTCCGTCCCCGCTGAGTTTGATGGTACCCCCGCTCACGGTGATGCTGTTGATCACGGTGAGGGAATTTCCGCGAGTGACATTGAACTCCCAACCTTCTCCTTGCGCTACTTCCACCGCCGCCGCCTGAACCTTTCCCGACACTGTCACCTCCCCGCCGGTGCCAGCCTCAAACTTCGCAGTCCGGCTGCCATCATTCACCCAAGAAATGCCGCCATTGTCTCCCCAGCCGGCTCCTTTTTCTGTCCACGTGTTCTCTTCCCTCGCCGTGTACCAAACCAATGGATTGTCGAAAACATCCCATGTGAGCTTGCCATCACTGGTAAGTTGGAGATTCTTGAATGATTCCCAAGCGGGTTGGCTCAAAGCGAAGTATTGATCCAAACCGGTCAAGCTGCCACCACCCAACTTGAAGAGCTGGTACTCACCGCTCGCGCCGTCAAGCGAGCTGAGAAATTCCTGCGACAGGTCAAGCGTGAGTACGATTCCGTCGTTAAGAGAACTCAGCCCGGTAAGATCAATCGTGAGACCTTTGCTACCGGAAATCTTCAGTACTGTACCGTCCGTCCATGTCCAAGAACCTCCCACCTTAAAGAAACCGTCGGTTGCTCCCGCCAGCTCCAGCGTACCGCCGTCCAGCGTCAACCCTCCTTGGAAATCGTATACCTCCGTCCCCTCAAGCTTCAGCGTACCCCTGCCCGTCACCTTGAACGCCTCGGTTACCGCACCTCCATTCGTGAAGGTTTTCGTTTCGCTGCCGGCGACTTTCACCCCAATGCCGATACCCTCATCAAGCGTCAACCCTCCGCCCGTTTTGTATTGCGCATAAAAGTCGTCCCAACTCGCCGAACCAGCCTCGCCAACCTTGGACATCAAGACATATACGGTTTTATCTGTTACGTCATCTGCCAGCTTGATGGTAGCATTCCCTTTATCAGATGAGTTGTCTTTCGAATGATTGTAGTCCCGGAAGCCAATTTCACCGACCACAATGTCGTTCTTCAGCTGCAAAACATCTTCGACATTGCCACTGGTGAGCGCGGTTGCATCAGCGAAGTGGAGTCCGGCGATTTCATTTCCCTCACCATCAATCGTCAGATTCGAATGCAGAATGTACAGTTGCCCGTCTCCGGTCAACTTGCCATGGATTTTCGCAGTTCCTGCCAACGCGAATCTCAGCACGCCCGCCTCGACCGTAACATCGCCATAGATATCGACATCTCCCTGGTTAAAGCCCTGGTGCCCGACTCCCCTCTTCACTAAATTGATGCGATGGGAATCATCGCCTATTTTTATCCCGCCCCATACGAGTTTCTCATCACCGTCAGCGCCGTCCTCCCCGACCACGAGATCGATGCCTCCGGTCTCCTCGGTGAGTATGAGTGACTTCGTACCAGTGCTTGGATTAGTGCCACTCCACTCGCCGCCGGAAATACCCTTCTTAACCGTGAGAGATTTGCCGAGATTCAACGTTGCACTATCTAATCCCAATCCACCCTCTATGAGAGTCGCTGCCCTTGCCGTGAAGGTTCCTCCGCTCAGTGTGATTACTGCATCTTGGGAAGCAGACAGCTCACCCGATATGGTTAATTCTTTGTCGTCGCCTATCTCAATAGTAACATTCCCCTCGGTCGCCGCAAGAGCGCCCAAACTGCCTCCTCCGCTCACTGCGATTTTACCGTTTCCTCCCAAAGTAAGGGTATAATCTGCTCCGCTGATTCCGGCGACCGTCAATACGCTGTTTCCACCTGTATCAAAGGCAATTTTGGCATCTTCCTCCAGCACGAGGTTGCCGGAGGTAGTGAGCGTACTTGCCTCCAAAGCGAGAGCAGCATTTTGTAGTTGGGAGTTATTGCCCCAAGTATGAGTCCATGTCGTGGCGCCCAAGTGCAATTCCGTCGTCAAATCGGTGTAATTAACTCCATTCAACCACAGCTGCGCGTCGCCGCCCACATAAAGTTTGCCTATTTTCCCACTAAATATGCTCTCAAAACCGTTACCCCCCTTTCCCATGTTGAATCGCGCTGAGCCCGTGACCCACACTTCGCCAAACTCTCCTTCTAGAGATATGAATACCCGTTTCTCTGGGCCGAGTTCCGACGACAACTTTATGTCTACGTCATCCCCTTCCTTCGTGAAGATGTACGCTCTTTCTGACGTTGGTAACGTGTATTCAGTGTCTTCAACCGCTGTATTTTTCCCATCTTGCTTCTCGTCAGTGCTATCCACTATTTCAGTTGCTGATGTCCAATTGTGATCATCAGTCATCGCCATGGTTCGCTGGCTGGTAGCCAGGAAGGCGGCGGCGATGCCGGAGGCGGAGGCGATGGTGGTGGGGATGGAGGCAGTGGGCAGAGCTACCGCGGCAAGGCAGGCCAACAACGCCTTGCGGAGACCCGAAGGAAGGTGAAGTTTCATCGCTGGATAGTGTTTCTGATGAGATGAAAAAAGAGAGAAAGCAACCTCAATCCCGAAACGACGCAGGGTGCGCGGAACAGGAGTTCTGAGGATTTCTGTAGTATATCTCTTTTTAAAGGCGATGCGCAAGCAAAATTTTGTACCGGCTTAGAAAAAAGAGGTTTACAAAATCAAAAGCGTTTGAAAATGAAAAGTTAAGCGGGTTGATTTTTTTTGCTGAACACTCGTCCGTTCCCCATGTCACAAGGTTTTCTTCCCCTTTCCTCCGATCATCTCCTTTAAAAAGAGATGACCAGGCGAAGCGGCGCATGGCCGATGACGGCTTACCATGCCGGGACGGCAGGCGCGAAGGCGTTGCGGCAAGCTGCTTCCGGTTTTGAGCGAGGCAGGAAGCGGGACGTGCAGGCGAGCTTCGTATGACGCAGAATAAGTGAAAGCGAGCGGGCGTCACGCGCGTATGAGGGGTGATGAACACTCTGAACCACAAGCGGACAAAGGCAGCGAGGTGGATCGCGGCGCTGGGGATATGGTGCGCCGGATTCATGACCGGCGCGCAAGCGCAGCAACCGGAGCCTGCGGCAACAGATGCGCAAGAGCTGCGGCAGGACCCGCTCATCACCACCGGCACGCTGGGAAACGGTCTGCGCTACGTCATACGCCCGACCAAAGAGCCTGCAGGGCGCGGTTCCGTGCGGCTGCGGGTCAATGTCGGATCACTCTGCGAGAATGAACGGAACACGGGATTCTCGCACCTGCTGGAGCACATGGTATTCAACGGCAGTCGCAACTACAAGCGCGGAGAATTGATTCCGGTGATGCAGAAGCTGGGATTGGGATTCGGCGGGGATGCCAATGCCTACACCAGCATGCTGGAAACTGTGTACATGCTAGACTTGCCCAACCTGCAGGAAAAGACAGTGGACACGGCGCTCACCATCATGCGCGACTTTGCAGACGGAGCGACGCTGGAGGATGAGGCCGTTGACAAGGAACGCGGAATTGTCATCAGCGAGTTGAAGGCGCGCGACTCCGCCGCAATGCGGGCGCACGTGAAGTTCCTGGAGCAGCTCACGGAGGGAACGCGCATGGCCAAGTTCATGCCCATCGGCAAGGAAGAAGTGCTGCGCAACGGGTCCCCGGAGCTGGTGCGCCAGCATTACCACGATTTCTACACCCCCGGCAACATGACGCTGGTGCTCACCGGAGACTTCGATCCCGGAGAGGCCGAGGGATGGGTGAAGCGGCATTTTGAAGGCATGCAGGCGAGAGAAGCCGCCGCCCGTCCGGAAGTCGGACAACTCGCCGACCCTCAGCAAAAAGCCTGGCTCATCCCCAATGAGGAACAGGCCGACGTCACCCTGTACGTCACCGCGGTGAAACCCTACCGCGAAAAACCCGACACCGCTGAGCAACGCGCGCAGGACCTGCCGCTCCGACTCGCCTGCGAGATGCTGGAACGCCGCTTGCGACGGCTTTCTCACGCGGCGGACTCTCCTTTCACCCAGGTCACCGTCGAACGCCAGGACCTCTACGAAACGGCGGAGCTGACGGCTCTGGGGATCTCCGCCCGCCCCGCCCGGTGGCGCGACGCTCTGCGAGCCGGGGTGCAGGAGGTGCGACAAGCTGTGCAATTCGGATTTTCCGCCGATGAGTTGAAGGAGGCTACCGACGCGCTGCTGAGCAACCTGCAGCAGGCCTGCGCCACGTGGGAAACCGTGCCTGCCGCAACCATGGCCGAGCGTATCGTGGGGGCTCTCGGGGAAAAGGCGGTGATGACCGATGCCCGGGAAAACCTCCGCGTGCTGCAGCCGGTGATCGACCGCATTCTGGCCGAGCCCGACTTGTGCAGGCAAGCTCTCCGGGAGGCCTTCGACCTGCAGAACGCGCGACTTACCATGATCGGGCAGATCCCGCAGGATGCCTCACCGGATGCCCTGAGCAAGGAATACTTCGACCGGGCCTTGAACGCCCCGGTGCAGAAAAAGGAAGCCCCAGCGCTCAAACCCTTTGCCTACGAAACCATCGGCATGCCCGGCGTGGTTCTGCGCCGCGAACACTGGGATGACCTGGGCGTGACCGTGCTCACCCTGTCCAACGGCGTACGCGTCAACCTGAAGCCGGTGGACTTTGTGAAAGGCGCCATCAGCGTGCAAGCGGCGGTGGATGGCGGGCTGCTCGCCCTGCCGCCCGTTCCCGGACTGGCCAACATGACCCAGGCTGTCATGAACCGAGGGGGATTGCAAGAACACAGTTTTGATGAGTTGGAACAAATCCTGGCCGCCAAGCAGGTGTCGTACGACTTCGTGATTACCCCCACGCGCTTCGTGTTTTCCGGAAGAGCCTCGGCACGGGATCTGGAGCTGCAGTGCAAGCTGCTCGCCGCCGCCATTCTGCACCCGGGATTCCGCGAGGAGGGGGAGCTGCTCCTGCGCCGCAATCTGGACAACGAGTACCGCGAACTTGAGACCACTCCGCAAGGGGTGTACGCCACGGAGTCACGACGGGCGCTGTTCGGCGACAATGTGCTGTTCACCGTGCCGAAGCGGGCGGATTTGGAAGCTCGCAACACGCGGGAGGTGAAGGAATGCATGGCGCCCCTGCTGGAAAAGAATTACACGGAGGTGACGCTGGTGGGGGATTTTGATGTGGAGGAGGCGCTGCCCATGCTGGAGCGCACCTTCGGCGCCATGCCTCAGCGACGCTCTGAACCGACCGCCATACCGACCGCCAGGCGACGCGTCGATATGCAGCCCTGGGGACAAAAGCGCCTGATGCCCTACCCCACTCAACTGGATAAGACGATTGTGGCTCACGTGCACCCTGCCGGCAACGGACGCGACCTGCGCCGCAACCGGAGGCTCGACGTTCTCGCCTCCATCCTGCGCAACCAGCTCTTCAACGGTCTGCGCGCCAGCATGGGCGAGAGCTATTCCCCCAGTGTGAAGGTGCAGTCAAATGACGACTTTGATAATGCCGCCCTGCTCACCACCGTCTCCGCCGGCGTGAAACGCAACCGCGCCATGGTCAGCGCTGCCATGGAGAGCATCTGCAACGGCGTCGGCCAAGGCAACATCAGCGATGAAGAGTTTCAGCTCGCCATACGCCCCTACCGAGCCATGGCGCAAAAAAATCTCATCACTCCCGCGTACTGGGAGCGCAATTTGCTCGACCTGCAGAGCAACCCGCAGCGCCGCCCGCTCATGCGCGACGTGCTGAAAGATGTGGAAAGCATCACCGCCGAGGAAATCCGCGCCATCGGGCGTGAAGTCTTCGGCAAAGCTGAGCAAACCGACTTTTTCTTTGTCGTGCCCCAGGATGACGCCCAGCAGATTTCTGAACCGGAACCTGCGACCCGGGTCGCCCCGCCCGATACTCCGACCTTGCCGGAGCCACCTGCGCCGGGCGAATACGCCGTGGCGATCAGCGCCGACACGGCCGCCCTGCCCGAGTGGAAAGAAGTGGCGCAGGCCTTGCTGGACAAATACCCGGGCGCCAAGCTATGCGAGTTGCCGGACCTTGCCGAAGAGACCTGTGCGCAGGCCCTGCGCAGCGTCCAACCGCGCTATGCCGCCTTTGTGATGCGTCCCGAGGAAGCCACGCGCGCCACCATCAACAACCTGCACCGCGCGACCCGCCGCCTGGATGACGACCCTTTCGGCGACTGCATCTGGGGCATCGTGACCGGCTACAGCGCGCAGGACGCTCTGCGCATCGCTCGCGGGAAAGGCCCTTTGATTCTCTCCCGCCTGCTCACGGTTGCTCAGCCTGACAACGCCCGCTTTGAAACCAGCTACTGCATGAGTGAAGCCAGCGGCTTCCCCATCACCGAGCGCAGTGGCGACTCCGCCACGACCACCACGTTCAACGCCTCTTCCCCCGAGGGACAAGAAGCCCTGCAGGATGGTCTGCAAACCCGTTTCGCCTACCGGCTCTCCACCCAAAACCCGCAGCTCCTGCTCACCGCCACGCAATCCACCCCTTTCAACTTGGAGATGCCGCTGTGCAAGGGTCTCATCTTCTCCGCCGACAATCGGCTGCACGCGGTGGGCTGCCAACATCTGACGGCTTTTGCCAGCGCGTGTCGCCCGGCGATGCAGGGCAAAACCGGCGCCCTTCAAAGTCTGGCGGAGGCCATGCATTTCCCCGTCGTTGAACCGGACCAGCAGGAGCGAGTATGGCTCGCCCTGGGTCCCGGACAAATGGGCAACGCCGCCGGCAGTCCCCAGAGCATGGTCATCACGGCCATTTCCGCTTACGGATGCCACCAGTTCGTGGGATTGACCATCCCCTCATGGTACGGGGAAGCGGCGGCCGCTCTGCGCCACTTTTTCCTGAACCACACCGACGACACCTCACTGGCTCAAGCCGTTTTTCTGGCAAACCAACTGACCATTGCCAAAACACTGCGCATAGATCCGAGGCTCATGCAGGTGCAACTCAATGAAGATGAAATCGGGCCGGAATTGCAGCGGGACATGATCAACTGCGGCGTACGACTTTCCGCTGAACTGGCACGCGATGCCGTCGGACTTGTGCTGGAGCGCGATGCCGTCGTTTTCTACGGTGACCCGGCGCGCCCCGCCCTGGTAGGCAGCTCACGCAAACACGCCCCTCTCTCCATCTCCCGAGGCGCAGACGGCTCGACCTCGCTCCGCGCGGCGCAAGACTTCTCCGGGGCGGCGGGCGTCATTCTCCCCACTCGCGGATCACAGCACACCCCTCGCGAAAATTCCAACAAGGACGCCGTCGTTGCCGACGACTTCATCCTGCTCCCGAACGTCGCGTTGAAGCGCGGCGAGACCTGCAAACTGAACTGAAAGGCAAGCGCTTACTCGGTGCGTTTCTTGTACCCGGCGCGGACACGCTCATTTTCGGCGCGATTGGCGTGAGTCTGACCCAGCGCGCGCGCGGCCTCGGAGGCGATGACATTGTCGTCCTCTTTGGAGAAGCGCTCCAAGTACTGGACAACCCACGGCCAGTCATACATGGCGGAGAGCATTTTGATGCAGTCGAGCTTTTGCTGGCGGCATTTTTCGAGAGCCGCCCGCTTTTCCATGAGTGCGGGGTACTGAGGGTCGTCCTCGCCGATAAACGTGGCGGCATCCGCATTCGTTTTTGCCATCACATCCAGCCACTCGCTGGTGTCCTCCCCTATTTTGTCGTAGAGCATGGACACGAGCTTCTCAGCGTTCTCCAGGGAACGATCCCGGTTTTGACGAGCGACTCCGTTGATCATGCTTTGCACCATTTTCTGTTTGCGCTCATCGGCGCCGGCAACCGCCATGAGATCCTTCTGCAAGTAGTCCAGAATGTCATCATCGCCGTAGTTGGAGAAATAATTGGCATCCGTGCGCCAATTTTTGGGGTCAACGGCACGCTGCTTGTAGTAGGTGAGCGCCTTCGGAGAGCAGGACTTGGCCAGCGTGAGCACCAGATTCTGACGCTGTGACTCGGGCAACAGATCGAAGATTTTATCCCCGAGTTCCTTTTTCTTGTCCATGGAGTCGATTTGCTCCACGATGTTATCCAGGCAGTGCGAAAGGGTGCGCGCCAGTCCGTTGGAGATGTCCGGCTTGCGCAGCAGATCCGTGATCATCGGGATGTCTTTTTCCGTGACGCGCAGCCCCATACTCTCCCAGATGTAGGAGAGAATGTCATCGCGCTTCGGAAACTTCTTGACGGATTTTTTGCCCACCGACTCTGCGAGGTGGTGAAGTTTGTTGTTCACGCCCTTGATATCCGCCACGGCAAGACGCTGCACGAGCCACCGATAGAGCGTGGGTTTAATCTTGGGAGCCTCTTTGGCGAGACGGTCAAAGACAAGTTTGCTGATGTCGGCATCCGCCTCAGCGGCGATACTCAGAAGCATGCAAGCGAGTTGAGCCACGCCCTCCGGGTGCCCGCCAAACAGGGGCTTGCCATCGCTATCTTTCATATCGGGATCAACCACGACATTCATCAAAAAGCGGGCCTCTTCCTTGCTGCAGCGCACGTCCACCTTTTTCGCCTTAGCGTCGGCGAGCGTATCGATGCGCTGCTTGTTGAGCTCCTGCGCGCGGGAAAGAACCTTCATGATCTTCGCATTTTCAGCTCGCTTAGCATCCAGCTCCGCATTGTGCTGCAAAACCAGCGCTCCGCACACGCCGATGAACACGACGAGCGCCGCGCACGCCCCCAGGAATCCCACCGACTTCCAAATCGGTTTTTTGGTGGCCGTGCTGCGTAGTTTTTCCACATATTCCGCATCCACATCGTGCAAGAGTTCGGCCTGTTCTTCCGCGCTCACGTTGACGTAGTCCTTGGGCGTTTTTTTCGCGGTCTTTTTCTCCTGCTGAGTCCGGTCAGGTTCATCACCCTGTCGCTCGTGCTGCGCAGACTTCTTAGCCGGAGCGGGCGCGTGCAAATCGCGCATCGACGGCAATCCCCCCCCTGCCGGTTTGCGAGTGCCCAGCGGAGAAATGGACGGCAGCGCCGATTTCCCGGCGCCGGCTCCGGGAACAGAAGCCGCCGCACCGGTCGGATGAACCGAAGAGGCCGCGCCGGAGGGCTTCTTGAAATCAGGCATCGCCACCGTGAGTCCGGATGCGCTTGTGATGGGTCCCTTCGCGGCGTGCGCGGGTTTCACGGCAGCTGTTTTTTTCTCCGGCGCCGTCGGGACAATGCCGGCGCGAATTTGCGCTTCGTGCTGGCGTTTGTGAGCCTCTTCCGCCGCGACCTTCGCATGTTCGGCATTCTTCTGAGCCTCCTCCGCCTCGTAACGAGCGACCTCAGCCTTCTGGCGTTTGTATTCTCTCATCTGGCGCTCGTACTCTTCCATCTGTTTACGATATTCTTCCTCGGCGGCGCGTGCCTCCTCCTCGGCCTGGCGACGCGCTTCTTCCTCGGCCTGGCGGCGCGCTTCTTCCTCGGCCTGGCGGCGCGCTTCTTCCTCGGCCTGGCGGCGCGCCTCTTCCTCCGCCTGACGGCGCGCTTCCTCCTCCGCCTGAAGACGAGCCTCTTCCTCGGCAGCTGAATGAGCGGTCTCCTCCTGAGCCGGATCCACACTCATGACTGCCGGAGATTCTTCCGGGGCAGGCTCCTGCACCGGGGCGGGATTTTCGGGGACAGGTTGCTCCGGTTTGGCAACGGCCGCGGTATGCAGCTTGGGGACGATGGTCTGTCCATTGGAACCTTTGAGGCGAATCGTCCTTTGGGGAGCGGCGCCCGTATTTAACAAACGGCGGGCAGGTGTGGCGGGAAGAGCGGGTTTCTTGAGGGGAGCTGCCATGATTGTACTGAAAGTGTGTCTTCCAATATAACGCAAAAAAAGAGCTTTGGCAATCTCGGAGTTTCCACGACGCCTTTTTTTTCATTTTTTTTGCATTCGGACGAGATTTTTCAACTGCGAGATTGACTCTGTCTCCGAAATCGTGTAGAGTAGAGGACGCGCGGGAGACGAGTCGCTCCCTTTCGGCGCAAGTCATCTCTCTCCGCTTCCTTCCCTATCCCACCCGTGTACTCGAACGAACAATACCTTCTGGAACTTTTGGTTGAAAACGGTGCTATCGACACCGACACTGTGGAAAGCGCTCGCGCGCAAACCGGCATCGCTGAGAGCGTGCTGGATTACCTGGTGGATCAAAAATTACTCACTCGCGACTACATTGCTCAGGTTGCGGCTTCCAGCTCCGGGCTTGAGTTTGTCGATCTCAATGCTTTCGAGGTTGATCCGTCCATCATCGCGCAGGCGCAGGGCGATGTGGCCCGCCGGTTGAACTTCTTGCCCATCGGTGATGATGGCTACTCGCTGCAGGTGGCCGTGGCGGATCCCTTTGCCATGGAGACCATGGACAGCCTGTCGCAAATACTCGGCAGGGACGTGAGTTTCTTCGTGGCGGCGGAGGATACCTTGAAGAAAGCCATCGCCAAGTACTACCCGGAGAAAAAGGCGGTCGGGGCGAATGAGGAAGCGCCTATCATTGAACTCATCGACAATATGTTCAACGAGGCGCACAAGATGCGCGCTTCCGATATCCATATTGAACCGATGGAGGACCGGGTGCGCTTCCGCTACCGCGTGGACGGCAGGCTCATTGAGGTGGCCAACCACCCCAAAAAGCTGCTCGGCTCCATCGTCGCGCGCATCAAGGTGATGAGTTCCACCATGAGCATCGCCGAAAAGCGCATTCCGCAAGACGGGCGTATTGAAATGGACTTGAAGGATGGCGCCCACATCGACCTGCGTGTCAGCACCGTTCCCTCCAATCACGGCGAATCGGTGGTGATGCGTATCTTGGATAAATCGGCTCTGCAGCTCGGACTGCCGCAGCTCGGATTCCTTTCGGATGATGAAGCGACCTTCGACCGCTTAGTCACCCTGCCGGACGGCGTGATCCTGGTGACCGGTCCCACGGGTTCCGGCAAGACGACCACCCTCTACGCCTGCCTCAATCACCTGAACCGACCGGACAAAAAGATCATCACCGCCGAAGACCCCGTGGAATACGAAATGCCCGGCATCAACCAAGTGATGATCCGCACCGATATCGGCATGACCTTTGCGGCCGCCCTGCGAGCCATGCTCCGCCAGGCGCCCAACATCATCATGATCGGTGAGATTCGCGACGGCGAAACCGCCAGTATCGCCATCCAAGCCGCCATGACCGGTCACCTGGTTCTCTCCACCCTGCACACCAACGATGCGCCCTCATCCGTGGCACGACTGGCAGATATGGGAGTGGACCGCTTCCTCATTGCCTCTGCAGTGCGCGCCATCATGGCTCAGCGTCTCTGCCGCTGCCTGTGCGAAAACTGCAAGATGGACGGACATCTCACCCCCAAGCAGGCCAATTTGCTCGGCATCGACATCAACCGCGCGGTGAAGGTGCCTCACCCGGGAGGTTGCGAAAATTGCCGTGGCAAGGGCATGAAAGGCCGCATGGGCATCTTCGAAATTTTCCAGGTAACCGATGACGTACGCGAACTCATCAACTCCAACCTCTCTTCCGCCCAACTGCGCAGGCGCGCACGCGAGCTGGGCATGCGCACCCTGCGTGAGGATGGAATCCGCAAAGTTTTGGCCGGACGCACCTCGGCTGACGAAGTGATTCACGTGACCACCGGCGACGCAAGCTGATACCCCGCTACCTACCACACCCTTACCCTACCTCTTACTAACTATGGATACCCAACTGGCTCTGGACGTCTTTATCAACGCGGGTCTCATGGATCGCGCCATGGCGAAGGACGTCGTGGAAGAAATGTCCAACAGCGGCAAGGAACTCTGGGAAACGCTGCTCGACTTCGGCATTGTCCCTTCTCCGGAGGACTTTTGGAACGTCATCGCCTCCGAAGTGGGGGCGCAGTACATTTCGTTGGAAGGCTTTACTCCTCCGCCGGAGGTGCTTGAGATGCTTCCGGCCGCCCAGGCTCGCCTGCATGGCGCCCTGCCCATTGAGTACCGCGAGGGCGAAGGTCTCTACGTGTGTTTGGAGGACCCGCTCAATCCCCAGACGGTGGATGACTTGCGTATCATCACCGGCAAGGACATCTACCTGTACGTGGCTGCGGACTACGAAGTGCGCGCGCGCATCTCGGAGTACTACGGAGGAACCGAAGCCGCCATGGGCGACTTGATGGAAGACCTGGCCAATATGAGCGTGAACAGCCTCGACGGGTCGGAAGAGGCTAACGCCGTACCCATCGTCCGCTTCGTGAACTTGGTCATCACCCAAGCCATCAAGGAAAAAGCATCCGACATCCACCTGGAGCCTTTCGAGCATGAATTCAAGATCCGCTATCGTGTGGATGGCGCCCTCTACGAAATGGCTCCTCCGCCCATCCACCTGGCCAGTCCGATCATCTCGCGCGTGAAGGTGATGGCCGGCATGAACATCGCGGAACATCGCGTGCCGCAGGACGGCCGCATCATGATGCGTGTGGGCGACAACAACGTGGACATGCGTGTGAACTCCCTGCCCACTCAACATGGCGAGTCGGTGGTGATGCGTGTGCTCGACCGCAATAATGTGAGCCTCGATCTCAACAACCTCAACCTCTCCCCGGCCATTCACGAATACATCCTGGACACCGTGAATATGCCCAACGGCATCTTTGTGGTCACAGGACCCACCGGCTCCGGTAAAACAACCACCCTTTACGCCGCCCTGCGCGAAATCAACACCGAAGACACCAAAATTCTCACGGCGGAAGACCCGGTGGAATACGATATCGACGGCATTGTGCAGGTGCCCATCAACGAAGGCATCGGCGTGACCTTCCCGCGCGTGCTGCGAGCTTTCCTGCGTCAGGACCCGGATCGCATCCTCGTGGGTGAGATTCGCGACCAGGACACGGCGCAGATCGCCATTCAGGCGGCGTTGACGGGTCACTTGGTTCTCTCCACCCTGCACACGAATGATGCGGCGGGCGCCGTGACGCGTTTTATCGACATGGGGGTGCAGCCCTTCCTGCTGGCAGCCACCTTGCTCGGGGTGCTGGCGCAGCGTCTGGTGCGCACGATCTGCCCGTACTGCAAAATCCCCTACACACCCTCGAGGAGCCTGCTCAACCAGTTGGGCATCAACCCGGCTCTGCTCGCTCAGCAGCAATTTTTCACCGGTGAGCGTTGCGACAAGTGCGGCAACACGGGTTACAAAGGGCGCAAGGGCATTCACGAACTGCTGAACGCTTCCGAACCCATCCGCGAGCTCATCACGCAGAATGTTCCTTCCATCACGCTCAAGCAGAAAGCCATTGAGCTGGGCATGCACACGCTGCGCGAGGATGGAATCCAAAACATTTTCGACGGATACACCACTATTGAAGAAGTGCTGCGCTACACTTGATCGGAAATCCTTTTTCACACACCCCTTACCCTCTACCCTGACCTATGCCGAAGTTTAATTATATTGCCCTCGACCAAAACGGCGCCGAGACCACCGGCGTGGTGAGCGCCGACAATAAAATAGCCGCCATGGAAATGGTGCGCTCGCAAGGGCTTTTGGTGCGCGAATGCGAGGAAGCAGGCTCTGCCGCCTCCAAAAGCATGATCACGAAAGCCGACAAGCAGAAAAAACAAGGTGGCGCCAAACCGAAAAAGAAGGGCGGCAAAGGCAAAGCCGGCGGCAGCATCAGCCGCAAAGAACTCATGATTTTCACCCGCCAGCTTGCCACGCTGATTGATGCCGGGCTCCCCCTGTTGCAGAGTCTGCAAGTGCTGCACAAGCAGGAACCCAACGACAACTTGCGAGCCACTCTCGGCGCACTGGGGGATGCCGTGCAAGGCGGTTCCACGTTCTCGGACGCTCTCTCCTCCTACCCGAAACTCTTCAACCGTCTTTTTGTGAATATGGTGAAGGCGGGCGAAGTCGGCGGTGTGCTGGAGGTCGTTCTGAAACGCTTGGCCGAGTACGAGGAAAAAGCGGGCAAGCTGCGAGGCAAGGTGGTGTCGGCCATGATTTACCCGATGATCATCATGGTGATTGCGGTGGGCATCCTCACTTTCCTCATGCTCGTGATTGTGCCGAAGTTCAAGGAAATGTTCGAAGGACAGAACATGGAGCTGCCGGCTTTTTCGAAGTTTGTGTTTGATTTCTCGGACAACTGCATGGCGGATTCGCTGATTCCGTACATACCCAACGCAGTTGTGGGCATCTTCGCCGTGTTCGCCCTCATTGTGTTCCTCACGCTGTGGCGCCGCACCCCGAAGGGCGGACGCATTGTGGATTCCATGATGCTCAAGCTTCCCAAGCTCGGTCACCTCAACCAGGTGAATGCCGTGGCTCGCTTCTCCCGCACCTTCGGCACGCTCGTCTCCTCCGGCGTGCCCATTCTCCAGGCGCTCAACATCACCCGCGACACCTCCGGCAACGTCATTGTATCCGACTCCGTGACCAAGATTCACGATGCCGTCCGTGAGGGTGAATCCATCGTCACGCCGATGCAGACCAGCCCGGTTTTCCCGCCGATGGTTATCTCGATGGTTGATGTGGGCGAAGAGACGGGACGTCTGCCGGACATGCTGATGCGCGTGGCCGAGGTGTATGACGAAGAGGTGGACAACTCCGTGACGGCGCTCACAGCCATGCTTGAACCGATCATGATTGTCTGTTTGGCCGTGGTGGTGGGCAGCATCGTGCTGGCCATGTTCCTGCCGATGATGGAAATCATCAAAAACGTCTAATCACGGTCATGCGAACGGAGATCAAATGCGCAGGCGGCTTCACGCTTATCGAGATATTTGTGGTCATGGCGATTCTGGCCATTCTCGGCACCATGGGCTGGGTCGCCTCCGGCGTGGTAAACAACCGACAGATGAATAAGACCGCCGAGCTTCAAGTTGCCCAGCTCGAGGTCGGCATGAATGGCTACCGCACCGATTTCGGGGACGTCGTACCTGCCGGAGAAGGGGATGAGTGGAGTTCTCACGTGCTTTTCAAGGCGCTCTACTGTGATGATGACGGCGATGGTCAACCGGACGTGGACGAACAGACGAACGAAGTTCGGATTCCCTACTGCGAAAGTATCGTACCGCTCTCCAAGCTCAAGCAGCAACGCGAGGCCATCAATGGCATCCCGGCCATCAAAAAGAGCGTACGCATGACCAATTCGCGACGGGGTAAAAAAGTGTTCGTCATTCTCGATCCCTGGGGCAATCCCTACCGCTACCGCCAAGGTTACGAACTGCCCGATAAAGACGGTAAAACGGGCAAAGGCATCAATCCCGACTTCGATATTTTCACCCAGGGACCCGATGGAAAAGGCAATGGCCTCACCAATAAAAATGCCAACGAGGACAACCTCTCCAACGTACGTTCGTGGAAATAATTTCGTTTTTCGCCCTGCATCCTGTATTTTATCTGACCCATCTTATGAAAAAAGTCCCTACTCTTTCTTCACTCGGTTGTCTCCTTGCCTCGCTGGCGGTCACCTTCGTCGCCCCATCGACCTACGCCGCCACGCAGAAGGCTAAAGAATCTGACACGGCCATCGTCGCAGCGGACCCCATGACCGCCCTCGCCGGGCTGGTGAGCCGCGTCACTCCCGAATACGCGAGCCGCGTCAGCTTTGCCATCGACAGCAGTGCAGGACATCCGGTCATCTCCGCCAAGGGGACGGGAATTCTCATCACCGCCGCCAATGTGCGCGAGTGCGCGCGCGCGTACGGCTATTACCTGCGCAACCTCGCCCACGTTCATCTCTCATGGAACGGAGATAACCGGTCGGCAGCGAAGTTTGTGGTGCCTCAGGAGCCCGTCGATGTACCGGAGACTCTCCCCATGAACTTTGCCTTCAATTACTGCACGCTCAGCTACACGGGCGCGCATTGGAGCCCGGAGCGCTGGTTGAATGAAATTGATCGTCTCGCGTTGAACGGATTTCGTTATGTGCTGGTCACATCCGGGTTGGAGAAGGTGTGGCAAGGTTTCCTGAGTGACATAGGCGCCAAATCGTCCATCTCCTCATTCATTGCCAATCCATGCTACGCCGCTTGGTGGAATATGGGGAATTTAGAGGGCGAGGGAGGCCCAGTATCAGCCGGACTCATTGAAAGCGAGGCCAAACTCGGACGCGCCATCGTGGGTCGCCTGCGCGATTTGGGGTTGGACCCGGTGCTGCAGGGCTACGTCGGCTTTGTTCCTCACGACTACTCTCAGCACAAAAAGGACATCATCCCGCAGGGTCAATGGGTGGGCGGCTACAACCGCCCGGCCGTGATACGCCCCGATTCTTCCGCCTTTGCCAAGTTGGCGAAAGCCTGGTACAAAAATTTGGAGGAAGTCTATGGCATCAAAGCCACAGCCTTTGGCGGCGACCTCTTTCATGAGGGAGGAAACACCGGCGGAGCGAACTTGGAGAAATGCGCCAAGGAAGTGCAAGACGCCATGCAAAAAGCTTCACCGGGCTCCATCTGGTTTTTGCAGGCATGGGCCGGCAACCCAAAGGCGGAGCTGCTGCGCGGCACAGATCCCGAGCATACCGTCATCCTGGCGCTGGAAAAAAATCTTTCGGAAAACAATGGACTGTCGCGTGACTACCAGGGGCGTCCCTATGTATGGTGCGAACTGGCCAACTTCGGCGGCAATCATGGACTCTTCGGCGGCTTTGGCATTCTGGAAAAAGCTTCGGGGGATGCCGGCGGCGCCTCCGGATTCGGCTTGCTTTCCGAAGGCATCGAAACGAATCCCATCTACTACGAACTGTTCTTTGAGCGCCTGAATAACCGCGAGTTCATCGACCGCGAAGAGTTCCTGAAGCGCACTGCTCTCTCACGATACGGCAGCGCCGATCCTGAGCTGGTGCAAGCCCTGTCCCTGCTCGCGTTCAGCGTGTACTCGCCGGATGGCATGCGCGAGGGATGCCCGGAGAGCATTCTCTGCGCGCGCCCCAGTCTCGACGCCAACAAAGCCTCCACCTGGAGCAATCCCAACGTGTTTTACAACCCGAGCGACGTGCGTGAAGCCGGACGGTTGATGCTGTCGGCCGCGAAGAAAAATGAAAAATTGATGCAGAGCAGCGGTTTTCGCTACGATTTGGCCGATGTATGCCGCCAGGTGCTTGCAGAAAAGGCGCGTGAGATTTTGCCTCAATGTAAAGCGGTTGCAAACGACAAAAAAGAATTCTCCGCAAAGAGCGCGGAGTTCCTGGCTCTTTTCCCGCTGACCGCAGATGTACTGGCTACGCACGAATGCTTCCTGCTCGGGCGTTTTCTGGACGGCGCTGCCCAGCGCGAGGCCGGCACGAAGGGGGAGATGACTCGCAACCTGCGGCGTCTCATCACAACGTGGACCCCCAACATCACCTCGCTGAATGATTATGCTCACCGCCAGCTCTCCGAGTTGATCCGCTACTATTACCTGCCACGCTGGTCCGCTTTCTTCCGGCTCAATGGCGCCAACGTCAAACCCGGACGCACTCGTGAAACTGTTGTGACCAACAATGGTGAACGCATCGTGAGCCGCATCCGCGACGATAAGAATGTGGAGGCCATCGAACTGGCCTTCCCCACCGCCAAAATTCCCCTTCTGCGCAAGCCCAAGGGCGATCTTCTCCTCCTGGCGGAACAGGTCCTCAAGTAAGCTCAGTGAGCTGATTGGGGAGCTGTTTCCGGGCGCGGCGGTCTCGTGATGCCGCGCACCTTTTCCATTTCGCGCCGCATGCGTTGCATGCGGCGTTTGAGGTTTTGAATACGCCGACCATCGTAATCCTTCAACAAGGTGCGCAATTCCTCCTCCCGACGGGTTCGGTCTTCTTCACGCGCCGGATGCATGGCCACGAGCATGATCAACCTTTCGCGCGTCTTTTGTGAAAAATCAGCGCGAGCCGTCAGAAAACTGAGTACCCCGAGTGTACGCTCGCCCTCCCGGGCCGCCTCCTGGGTGCGCCCCGCACGGAGCAACGCTCGCGTGTACCGGTCGCGCACCGCAAAATAGAGTAGTATGGCCTCACTATCCCCGGGGTTTGCCGCAAGCAAATCTTGAGCGTATTCCAAAGCGAGTTGCAAATCTGACGCTTGACGCCCGGGCGGCGGCTGATGAGCTGAAAGGCGCAAGTACACGCGCCGTAAATCTTCGGCATCGGGCTCCGCCTTCAACATTTCATTCAGCAACGTCATCGCCTGCTCGCCATGCGGCGCCAAAATCTTCTGCAACTCCGGCGTACGCGCAAGAGCGAGCAGTTCCACCCGCTCAAGCTGCGCTTGCCTGTCCGCCGGAATTTCCCGCAACACGCCGGCCAACAGCTGCACGGCTCGGGCGAGCAATACGCCGCGTCCGGGTTTGGAATGCGTACACTCCGAGCGCTCGCCGCACGAACAGGATACGCTGTGCAATGCCACCAGCATCAGACTTCGCACCAGCTTCAACCGCTCCGCACACGACGCCTTTTCCTTTCGTGCATCCACCATACGCAGCAGCATCTCATTGGCCTCTTCCCTCCGCGGATGCGTACCATCCGCCTTCTCCTGAGAATAAAGGGCGGATGCCAAGCCATTGTACGCTTCCACACGGCGAACGGGGTCAGACTCGAGTTGACTGATCGTGCGCCGGTAGTACGTCTCGGCCGTATCGTAATCACCGGTCTGCAAAGCGATGGAGGCCAAAGTAAAACAGGCATCGGCCATTTTGGCAGAGCCACTTTGGGCCCCGGCCACGATCTGCTCATAATAGGGCATGAGGTCCTGAATCAAGCGCGCGTCCGCACGCGAGGGCGGTAAAAAGCCGTCATCTGAATCGCCTTTGCCCACCATACCGGTGAAAATGCGCTGCAGAGAAGCATCCGCTATCTGAGCGTTGCGCTCGGCAAGCCGGCGTTGTTCACTCTCGCTTCTCAGCGACGCCCGCACCCGAACATACCCCGTAATCATGGCGGCAAACAGCATCAGCATCAAAATGACCGCCGCATGACTCCACGCTGCCACGGCAGGTTTGCGCCGCACCCACATGAGGTAACGACGCAGACGACTCACCGGCCGCGCCACCACAGGCTCGCCACTCAAGTAGCGGCGAAGATCAGCCGCCATATCGGCCACGGAGGCGTAACGATCCCGGGGGTGAAAGGAGATGCTCTTGTTGATAATGGCTCCCAGTTCACCGGCATTCTTCAGCGGAGGGAGCGGATCGGAACATATATGTCGCACCAGTTTCCCGGGTTCCGTTTCTCGGAACACCGGCTGCCGGGTTATCAGCTCATACAGCGTCAGGCCCAGGCTATACTGATCCCCTGCAAAGGAATTTTCACCGCGCAGCAATCGCTCCGGCGGCATGTAGCGCAGCGTGCCGTCGTGCGTTTGTGTCACCAGCGGGGCTTCTTCCCCGGCATTGAGCACTGTGGCCAGACCAAAGTCACTCACGTGCACCACTCCTTCATCGTCCAGCAGTAAATTACCGGGCTTGATGTCCCGGTGCAACACGCCATGCGCATGAGCATAGGCCAATGCTTCCGCCGCTTGCAGCCCTACGTTCGCCACAGCTTGCTCATAGGGCATACCGGGAAATGCCCGTGACAAACAGCCGGCCCTCAATCCCTGCCCGTTGACCAAACTCATCACATAGTACCGCCATGGACCCTCCGAGCCTGCGCCGAACACCTCGACAATGTTGGTGTGGCGCAGTCTTGCGATCAGTTTCGACTCGTTTTCGAAGGCCTCGCTGTGCCGGGCATCCGAACTCCAGGAAGGCGAGAGTATCTTCACCGCGACCTCGCGCTGCAGGCTCTGCTGCGTCGCGCGAAAGACAGTGCCCATACCGCCGCTGCCCAGTTTCTCCTCCAAGTGATAATCGCCGAGCGTTTCGGGGTAATCAAAGACTTTCGGCGATGCGGCCGCGCTGCTTTTCCCGAGCTCTTCCATCTGCATAAGAGACGGCAACAGCTCCAGCAATTCCTTCTCCATATCGGGATATTCCGACGCATACGACTCCGGAGTGACAGTGTCCCCACGGCGCAATTTTTCGAGAAAAGCCTCTGCCAACTCGGCTATTTTTTCCTCGTGGACCGGGTCAGGTGTATCCATAGCTCAGCAAAGTGGAGAAAAAGGGACGGACGAAACGTCAAAGGCGTTCATCTTCCTGAAGCAGCAGGTCGCGGAACCGTTTTAAGGCGCGCACGTAGCGAATGCTGGCCGTCTTCTGAGTGATCTCCAGCACGGCGGCGCATTCCGTATTGCTCAGCTCTTCAAAATGGCGTAATTCAAGGATCTCACGATCATTTTTCGGCAGCTGCTGCAGCACACGTCGCGTGGTTGCCTGACGCTCCATGCGCTCCAAATGGGTACGCGGGCTGGAAATGGTGTCGGCAAACTGCGCCCAAGCATCGGTATAATCGGTGCGATCCGAATTCGTCGGCATGAGATCGACTTCCTTCAAGACGTCACGTTTTCCGGCGGCCAAGTGCTTGCGCTCCATATCCGCCAAGGTCTGCAACGCTACCCGCCGCATCTTTACATACAGGGGAAGCTCCCCGGATTCACGTAAAAAATTCATCCGTCGACCGCATGCCAAATAAACCTCCTGCAGCATGTCGTCCACCCCCATGCGCCTCAACAGTGCATCCGGCATGCGTGCCGACAGCAGCCGTGCGATACGCTCACGGTTCTCCTGCCACACCTCCGCCAGCCAGAGGGTATCCGGTCGTTCGGTCATCTCGTCTCCGGGGTGAGTCATGGCGGGCTACTCAGTCGGTTTCTCCTCGCGCAAATCGCGAGCCATCAGTTCTTGCAACGCTATTTGCGCAGGCTTTCCTTCATAGAGGATTTCATACATCGCGTCGGTGATGGGTGTGCGCACACCCAGTTTGCGTGCCAGCTGATACGTCGACAAAGTATTGGGGATGCCCTCCACCACTTGCCCCACACGCTGCTGGCACTCCGACGCCGGAATACCTTTGGCAATCAACCGCCCGGCAGTCAGGTTGCGGCTATGCTCCGAGTAGCAGGTAACCACCAGATCCCCCATGCCCGAGAGGCCCATGAAGGTCTCCATACTCCCGCCATGAGCCATTCCCAAGCGGGTCATTTCCGCCAGACCGCGCGTTGCCAGAGCCGCACGGGCATTATCCCCCAAACCAAGCCCCGCGCATATTCCGCTCGCCAGCGCAAACACATTCTTCACCGCTCCTCCCAACTGCATACTCACGATATCTGTGCTGGTGTAGATGCGAAGAAACGGCGTACTCATCCGCTGCTGCACAGCCGTGGCAAGGTCAATATCCTCAAAGCCCACCAAGGTCAGACTCGGCAATTCCAGCACAATATCTTCCGCGTGGTTCGGCCCGGAGAGCACGCCCACCGGCTGAGGCAGCGTCGCACTCAATATCTGACTCATGAGCAAGCATGTGTCCTTCTCAATGCCCTTGGTGCAACTCACGATCACCGCATCATCCGCTAACTTCACTTTGGCCAGGCTCTGCGCAACGCTCCTCATCACCACGCTCGGCACCACCACAATCACCAAATCCGCCCCGGTCACATCTTCCCATCGACTCGTCACACGCACGTGCGGCGGCAGAGGTTTCGCCCCCGTCACGCGGCAGAGGCTCAACCGGGTCTCACGAATAATCGCAGCCTCCTCTTCGCGATAGGTCCACAAGACGACCTCACCCGGGCTACACGCAGCGGTGAGCGTGAGGGCCGTACCCCAGGCGCCGCCGCCGATAACAACTGTCTTTTTGAATGGTTGGTGCATACTACTTCTTTTCTGAGAAAGCTTTTGGTTCCGTGCCGTCGCAGATGCGGCGAAGATTCCCTCGGTGCTTGTAAATCACGAGCAGGAAGATGATGAAAAGAACACCGGGAATCATCCACTCTGCGGGCCTCAAGACCCCATCAAGCTGTCCGTATTCAATGCCGGCTGCGACGACCATCACAGCCCCCGCCACGATACTGGAGAGCGACACATACCGCGTTTGCACCATCATAAGCACCCACGCCCCCACTGCCCACGCGGCCACCACCGGAAACGCTCCCGCGAGGCATCCGGCCATCGTCGCCACTCCTTTCCCGCCTCGGAACTTTAAATAACAGGTGTAAGTATGCCCAAGCACCAATCCCACGATCACCCCCAGCAGCAGACCAACCTGACCGATGTCGTAGTGCGCCACATCCCCTCCCTCTTGGAGCGCCACCGCCTGCACCGGCAAGCAGCCTTTCAGGAAATCGAGGGCAAAGACGGCCAAGCCCCACTTGCGACCCAACACGCGAGTCGCGTTAGTGGCGCCTATGTTGTGCGACCCATGCTCACGCAGGTCCACACCGTTCATTTTGCCGACCAGATAACCGAATGGTATCGAGCCAATGAGGTAGGCAACCAGGATGTATAAGATTTTCTCCACCGCGTGCTTGCATTCTACCATATCCCCACCCGCCTGGCAATGCCAAACATCAGCAGCTGTCCGCCATGCTTGCGCTGCCATGCGTAAACAGACGGATGCGACAAGCTCGGCTCTTGCGCAGCCCTGACTCCTGTGCTAGAATGAGCGCGTGATGGAATACGCATCGCTCATCGAAAGGAGACGCGAAAGGCTGGCGGAGCTTGAGAAGCTGATCGGCGACCCGAGTCTTTTTGAGGACCAGGCGCGCGCCGGTGAGCTGATGCGTGAACACCGGCGCACTCAGGAGCTCCTTGCCACTTGGAGTGAGCTTGAAAATCTGCGCAGGCAAGTCTCGGAAATCACCGCAATCTCCTCGGGAGACGATGCCGAATTAGCTGAACTGGCCCAGGCCGAGTTGCCTGACCTGCAGAAACGCGTCGCCGGTCTTGAGGAGCAGGTGCAGTACGCCCTGCTCCCGCGCGATGAATTGGAAGATCGCGATGCCCTTCTGGAGCTGCGCGCGGGGACCGGAGGGGACGAAGCGGCTCTCTTTGTGGGTGATTTGCTCACGATGTACCAGCGTTTCGCGGAAAATCGCGGCTGGCGCTTTGAGCTGCTGGATGCTTCCCCGAATGACATCGGTGGGTTCAAGGAAGTTACCGTACGCGTCACCGGAGAGGAAGTTTTTCGCTCGCTTAAATACGAGAGCGGGGTACACCGCGTGCAGCGCGTACCTGCCACGGAGGCTCAGGGGCGCATCCACACGTCAACTGCCACAGTCGCCGTTTTGCCTGAGGCTGAAGAGGTGGACATACAGATACGCCCCGAGGACCTGCGCATTGAAACCTGCCGCTCCGGTGGCGCAGGCGGGCAACACGTCAACCGCACCGAATCCGCCGTGCAGATTTTTCACCTGCCGACGGGTATCATGGTGCGTTGCGAGAAAGAACGCTCACAAATCAAGAACCGGGAAACCGGCATGAGCATCCTCCGCGCGCGGCTCTTCGAGATGAAGCAAAAAGAAGCGCAACAAAGCTATTCTGAAAAAAGACGCGCCCTCATCGGGTCCGGCAGCCGAGAAGAGAAAATTCGGACCTACAATTTTCCCCAAAATCGCATCACTGACCACCGCATTTCCTACACTGCCTACAATCTTGATGTCGTGATGGCTGCCGGCGCTCTGGATGACCTCATCTCCCACATGCAACACGAGGAAATGATTGAACGTATGGATGAACTCAACGCATGAAAACCATACGCGATATTCTCAGCTCCGGCACAGCTTACCTTGAGGCTCGTGGCATTGAAGGCGCTCGCTCATCCATGCAAGCCCTCATTGCCCATGTGATGAATACCGATCGCACGTGGATTTATCTGCACACGGACGAAACGTTGCCGGAAGACAAGTTGGCGGAACTGCGCACTTTGCTGCGTTCTCGTGGTCAGGGCGTGCCGCTGCAACACCTGCTTGGCTCCGTCGAATTTTACCGCCGTTCTTTCCGCTCCGATTCCCGCGCCCTCATCCCACGCCCCGAGACAGAAGAGCTCGTCGAACTTGCCCTCCGTTGTTTCGCTCCCGTCGCTCCGCCATCCCCACGCATTCTGGACATGGGGTGCGGCTCCGGCGTTATCGGCATTACCCTCGCCCTTGAACTCCGTGACTTGAAGCCGGACGTGGCGCTGGCGGACATCTCCCCGGCGGCTCTCAGCCTCGCTCTGGAAAACGCCACCACCCTGGGCGCACGCGTGCGCACTTTCCGTTCCGACCTCTTTTCGGCTTGGGAACCTCCGACCAATGAGGACACACGTATTCTCCCGCCGTCCTCTTTCCACATGATTGTGGCAAATCTGCCGTACATTCCTGATCACGAGCGACTTCAAGTCGAAGTCACTCACGACCCCGCCACGGCTCTCTACGGCGGAGACGATGGTCTGGACATGATACGCCGGTTTGTCTCACAAGCGAAAAGCCACATGGAACCCGGCGCGTGCCTGCTGTTGGAAGTGGGCCATGACCAGGGGGAACGCGTCGTGGAACTCATGAAGCAAGCCGGCTTCGCTCGCGTCTCTCTGCACACTGATATGAGCGGCGCCGCGCGCTTCCCGGTATGTCACGCCCCCTCCTGAAGGCGGCGCTCAGCCATACCGAACGCCCTTTCCGTCAAGCTGCCCCCGTTGGCGTGGTTTCACGCGGCGATGCCAAAGTGCCGCTGGATGTCGGCAAAAATGCGATCACGCAAAGTACGTGCCTTGTGAATATCACGAGTCCGCAATGAAAAGCGCAGACGCTCCGCCGTGGAATCCGGCTTATGGACAGTCACATGACACCACCACACCCCTCGGTTGTTCCAGAGGTGGTGGTTCTCATTTCCATCATTTATCCGTAAAGCGATATGTGTCTTCTGCCGTATCATGACTCGTCTCTTTTTATCTCGGTTTCGGCTCAGCCGATTCCTGCACTCTCTCTATGAGACACCCGCCCCCATGCGAGTGTTCAATTTTTTGCGCGCACTTTTTCAAAAAAGGATACCTGCTTTCTTGAGTGTCGCAAAGGCGCCATTTTTCGATATGGAACGCAACGCCTTGCAAGAAAGCTTCATACGGATGTACCCACCGCGACCGCCGTTGAGTTCCGGCACCCAGATGCGCTTCTCCTGCAGATTCGGGAAAACGGTTCGATTCACCGTCTTGGTCACATGGCGTCCGATACCGCCCTTCTTCTTGGCCAAACCGGAGCGATGAATACGGCGACCTTTGTGAGGAATTGCCAACGTGATGTTACAGATTCTGGACATGACTGATCGTTTATGAAGAGGTTCGTGGGGAGCTATTTTAGACAATTTTTACACGACGTCAAGCAAAATCTCTGTTTGTCGCCACACTTTTTTACACAACTCCGTCCGATCCGGGAAAACGCCAAGGAAAACGAAATTAACTTTTACGATTTGATATCGCAGGATGCGCTGATATGATGCACAGGGCGCACATTCCACCCGCAACATGCCTAACCCGGGGTGGGATAGGTCAACTTCCCCTGCATCATGGGGCGTTCGCGTCACCGTTTCAACATTCAAAACAAGCAAAATCAACAACTTGCGACGTTTCCTCCACCGGGAGCGCAACGCCAGGCGGCGACCTGGTCCCGGCTAATTTGCTTGCCTTAGCCCACGCATGTGATATGATGAAATCCGTGAAGACATCCGCGAAGATCCTCCTGTATTTTCTGTTAGTCTATGGTCTGTTCAACAGCGCATGGGCTCATGCCGCCGGTGCGGCAGATGAGCTGCTGTCCAGCATGCGCCAAATGTTGGTGAGCCAGGGAAACAAGGATGTGGTCGGCTCGATTCGTAAAGGCAGTCTCAAGATTCCTTTCAGTCTGAGTTCACGCGGCAACACGATTGCGTTCCAGTACAAGCAGGGAGACGCCTGGAGGCGCTTTGACGTACGCATCGGCGACAAAAAAGCGGATCTCCTTCTGGTAAACGGGGGAAAAGCGCTTGTGATGGCGCCGGCTACTTATGCTCAACCTATTGCCGGCACTGATGTCACGTATGAGGACCTCTCTCTGCGCTTTCTCTACTGGAGGGGGGGCAGCATCCTGCCCGACTCAGCCGACTCTCGCGTCAAAGGCCGAGACTGCTACATTGTGCAAGCTTCCAACCCATCCCCGGGCGTCGGGCAATTCTCCACCGTGCGCATGTGGATCGACAAAGAAAACGGCACGGTTTGGCAAATTGACGGCTACGGACCTGACGGCAAGCTCAAGAAACGCTTCTCCATCACATCCATCCAGCGTCTCTCCGATGGCACCTGGTTCTTCAAACAAATGAAGATGGAAGTGCGCAATCCGCAGAACGACAGACGCACCATCGCTCTGGATTACCTGGAGATGGATGACATCCTCAAGAAATGATACGCCGTTTTTTCCAGCTTATCGTTGCTTTCATCCCCCTCTACCTGTTTGCAATCGGGATGAGTTTCTGGTGGTTCGGGCTGGTAGAGACCATCTCGGGATGGATCATCACTCTGCTTATCGGGGTGCTTTTGTTAGCTATCGTGGAAGGAGTCATCTTTCGCTTCTGGCTGTTACCCAGCTGGGCGCAAGCCCTCAGCGAGCGCTTTTACGGCGGCAACTATTTTCCGGCAGATGACCCCGTCGTCTCGCTCGCTCAGCAGATTATCGACCAACACCTCGCCGATCGCGTTCCCGAGCTGGAACGCCTCGTACGCTCCGATTCCTCCCGCACGCGCGCCTGGATGGAGCTGGCACGCGTCACGGAACTTGAACTCAAGGATCCGCAGAAGGCTGCTGAACACATGCTGACCGGCGCCCGCAAAGTGGCGCGCAAGGAAGATGCCGCCATGCTCATGTGGCGCGCCGTTACCTTGCTTCGCAAAGAAGATCGCTCTCCATCCCGCGCCGAAGAAATTCGTCGTGATCTCATCAAGCGCTATCCTAAAACCACTTACGGCCGACTTGCTGCTGATCGCTCGGAAGCCGACGAGTAACCCCGCAAAAATCGCCCGGCCACTGGCGCAGCCGGGCGAGTAAAGTTGCAAACAGCCGACGGTTTCTCAGCGCTTGATCAGGCTGTGCCCGGTCATCTCCGCGGGCTGCTCAATGCCGAGAAGCGCAAGCAATGTCGGCGACAGATCCGCCAGCTTGCCGTTCTCCAGCTTCACGTCGTTCTGGTCCGGTCCGCAATAGATGAGATCCACAAGATTGGTCGTATGAGCTGTGTTCGGCGTACCGTCAGGATTAATCATCTGCTCGCAGTTACCGTGATCCGCGCAGATAAGGCAGCGCCCTCCCAGCTCCAGAATGCGCTTCACACATTTCTCAAGCGCCTTGTCCACCGCCTCGCACGCCGCAATGCCTGCCTTCAAATATCCCGTATGTCCCACCATATCCGGATTGGCAAAGTTCATGATTGCCACGTCATAATGGCCGATAGCCTCCACAAACTTGTCTGCCACCTCTGCAACGCTCATCTGCGGTTTCTCGTCATAGGTCGCTACATCGCGCGGAGACGGCACGAGAATGCGATCTTCACCCTCAAACTGCGTCTCGACTCCTCCGTTGAAGAAGAAGGTGACATGGGCGTACTTTTCAGTCTCAGCGATGCGCAGTTGGCGCAATCCGGCACGCGAAACCACCTCACCGAAGATATTGGCGAGCTTCTCCTGCTCAAAAACGATCGGAGATGGGTAACAGGCCTCATATTCGGTCATGGTGATGTAGTGGACCTTCGGATGGACCTCGCGATCAAATCCGTCAAAGTCATCGTAGATAAAGGCACGGGAGAGCTCGCGAGCGCGGTCAGCGCGGAAATTGATGAAAAACACCACATCGTCATCGCGGACGCGCGGCTGGTTGCCCTCGCAGAAAATCGCGGGCTCCAGGAACTCATCCGTCGTGCCGGCCTCATAGCTCTTCTGGGCATATTGCGCGGGGGTGCAGGTACACTGCTCACCACGTCCCAACACAATGGCATCCCAGCCTTTCTTGACGCGCTCCCAGCGTTTATCGCGATCCATGGCATAGAAACGTCCGACTACCGTCGCAACGCGCGCGCCTGTACTCTCCGCGGCCGACTGCAGCCGGGTGAGGAAAGTTTCTCCGCTCTTGGGGTCGGTGTCACGACCATCCGTAATAGCGTGAATCATGATATCCTTCACTCCGTTCCGGGCAGCCAGCTTGATGATGCCGACCAGATGATCGATATGCGAGTGTACTCCCCCATCTGAAACCAGCCCCAGCAAATGCAAGCGGCGCTCTTTTGCCTTGGCAAAAGCCTCCGTGATCACGGGATTGGCTGCAAAACTGCCATCGTTGATTGCATTCGATATGCGGCAGAGATCCTGGTATACCACTCGTCCGGCGCCCAGGTTCAGGTGTCCTACCTCCGAATTTCCCATCTGTCCGTCCGGCAACCCCACATCTTCTCCGCTCGCTCCCAACAACGAATGCGGGCTTGTAGCCAACAATTGATCCGTAAAAGGCGTGTCGGCAAGTACCGTTGCATCGCCGGTCTTACTGGCCGCCTCCGCTCCCTGTGGGTTGCGTCCCCAGCCATCGCGTATAATCAGAACTACAGGTTGATGTGACATGCGTCCATCATACCACTGCTCTGTCACTTTGTGAAGCTAAATAAGCGTCTGCCTTCACGGCATGGGGAAGCGAGCATTAAAGCGGCTGACCTCTTCGCGCAGCTCTGCGTACGGGTTGGGGGTCTCGTGTACTTTCTGAGCCGCCAATATGCTCAAACACCGGCCGATAAACTCCGCCACCTTGCACACATCCGCCTCCTTCATCCCGCGCGTGGTAACCGCCGGGGTACCGATTCGTATGCCGGAAGGCGTTGCGGTACTCCCCTTATCGAAGGGTATGGCATTCTTGTTCACGGTGATTCCGACCTCGTCGAGCGCCTTCTGAGCCTCAGCTCCGTTGAGTCCCTTTACGCTCAGGTCCACGAGGAAGCAATGGTTATCAGTACCCCCGGCTACAATCCGGAATCCCAGTTGCTCCAGCTTCTCGGCCATCGCCTTGGCGTTTTTCACGATTTGCAAGGCATACTCGCGGAACTCCGGACGCAAGGCCTCGCCCAGACAGGCGGCTTTCGCCGCTATCACATGCATCAGCGGTCCTCCCTGCATCCCCGGGAACGTAGCGCTGTTGAGCTTCTTGGCCCACTTTTTCTTGCACATGACAAGACCTCCTCGGGGTCCGCGCAAACTCTTGTGAGTTGTTGTCGTCACAAAGTCCGCGTACGGCACCGGAGAGGGATGCACCCCTGCAGCCACAAGTCCGGCAATATGAGCCATATCGACAAACATGACCGCGCCTACCTCATCGCAAATTTCCCGGATACGCGCAAAGTCAATGATGCGGGAGTACGCAGAGGCTCCGGCAAGGATAAGCGCGGGCTTAACGGCACGCGCCTTCTCGGCCAGAGCATCATAGTCGATGCATTCGGTTTCAGGATTCACCCCATAATGTTCCACATGATAGAGCTTGCCGGAAAAGTTGGCGAAAAAGCCGTGGGAAAGGTGTCCGCCATGGGCCAGATCCATGCTCAATATCGTATCCCCGGGCTGCAAACACGCCAAATACACACTCATGTTCGCCTGCGAACCGGAGTGCGCCTGAACATTGGCAAAATCACAACCAAAGAGGGCAGTGGCCCGATCGATAGCCAGTTGTTCCACCTTATCGACCACCTCACAACCGCCGTACCATCTCTTACCCGGGTACCCTTCCGCATACTTGTTGGTCAGCACCGAACCCTGCGCCTCCATCACCGCCGGCGAAGCAAAGTTTTCCGAGGCTATCAGCTCGATGTTATTGTTCTGCCGCCGCCGCTCTTCCTCAATGTAGCCGGCCAACTCCGGATCACTCAGCGACAGTGGTGAGCCACTCGCCTTGAGCAAGCGTCTCACATGCCGCCCGCCCTCAAAATCTGACGTCAGCCATGCATGCAAAATATCATCCAAATCTTCCGACGTGACAAAAGCCGATGCCAGGCACATGACATTCGCATTGTTGTGCTGCCGGGAGAGGGCCGCTATCTGCGGCGTCCGCACCAGCGTAGCCCGAACCCCTCTCCACCGATTCGCCGCTATACTCATCCCCAACCCTGAAAAACAAATCAATATCCCCCTGTCCGCTCGTCCGTCCACCACGCGGCGACATACCTCATTCGCATAATCCGAGTAATCGCAGGATTCTTTGCTCATCGTCCCCACATCTTCCACGGTGTACCCCCATTCTCTGAGCATCTCTACTGCCTCTTCCTTCAAATCGACCCCCTTGTGGTCGGCTCCGATGACTATGCGCTCGCTCGTATTCATACGCGAACCATTATAAAGTCCGCTTCCAATTTGTCAAGGACATGACCGGGGCAAACGCACCGGATGATGCCATCGCAGACAGAAACATGCGGCAAGCGGCGGACTTCTCCGGAGGCCGGACATCGGACGCGACGACCACGGTACGCCCCCGCGGTGCAAGGTATGCCGCATCCCCTTGAAGGGCGTCTCGAGGGGGTCATGCGCAACGCATACAACATCAACATATCGCCAACCGTCTGCCGTTCATGGCGAAAGCTCCATTCAGCTCGTTCCTGTATATTATATATTCTTGACAATGGGAATTCAGGAGCGTAGAATACGGCTCCTTTCAACCCGAGAATTATGAAGCTTGTATATCATTTCGGCAACGGCAAAGCGGACGGCGATGGTTCCATGAAACCCCTTCTGGGAGGTAAGGGAGCGAACTTGGCGGAAATGGCTCGCATCGGCCTGCCTGTGCCTCCGGGCTTCACCATCACCACTGAGGTGTGTACTTATTATTACGATCACGGTCATACCTATCCCGAGGAACTTGACAAGCTGGTCAAAGAGGGCATCGCCCGAATGGAAAAGATCGTGGGTCACCGCTTCGGCGCGGCAGATGAAATGCCTCTTCTCGTCTCCGTGCGCTCCGGCGCCCGTGAGAGTATGCCGGGCATGATGGATACCATCCTCAATCTCGGGCTCAACGACGACACCGTGGAAGCCATGGTCAAATCGACCGGCAATGAGCGCTTCGCATGGGACTGCTACCGTCGCTTTGTGCAAATGTACGGGGACGTGGTGATGGGAGTGCAGAAAGATGAAGGCGAGGATCTGGAGCCCTTTGAAATGGTGATTCACGAACTCAAGCAGGAGCGTTACGGCAAAAATGTGAGCGATGCCGACATGAGCGCTGCCGATAATCGTGAACTGGTCAACCGCTTTAAATCACTGGTGTGCCGCCGCACCGGCAAGGCATTCCCCACCGATGTGTGGGAACAGCTCTGGGGCGCCATCGGCGCCGTCTTCGGCTCGTGGAATAACGAACGAGCCATCACTTACCGCCAGAAGTACAATATCCCCGGGGACTGGGGGACAGCTGTCAATGTGCAGAGCATGGTTTTCGGCAATACCTCTGACCAATCCGGCTCCGGCGTTGCCTTCACGCGCAACCCTGCCGTTGGTTCCAACGAATTCTACGGTGAATTCCTGATGAATGCCCAGGGTGAGGATGTGGTTGCCGGCGTGCGTACTCCGGCTCCCGTCTCCCATCTCGCGCAACTGATGCCCAAGGCTTATGAGGAACTTTGCAATATCCGCAAAATCCTCGAAAATCACTTCCGCGATATGCAGGACTTCGAGTTCACCATCCAGGACGGCAAGGTCTATATGCTCCAAACTCGCAACGGCAAACGAACCGGCATCGCCGCCTTCCGCATCGCATGTGAAATGGAACGCGAGGGCCTCATCGATTGGAAAACAGCCGTCGCCCGCATACCTGCTGACCAGGTTGACCAGCTGCTTGCACCCATCTTTGATGAAAACGCCGTACGCCATGTCGCCCCGATCGCCAAAGGCCTCAACGCCGGTCCAGGCGCTGCCTCTGGGCGTTTTTACCTGAATGCCAATCGCTGCATTGAAGCGACCAAACGCGGCGAAAAAGTTTTGCTGGTGCGCCTTGAAACTTCCCCGGAAGACCTGCGCGGCATGATTGCCGCGGAAGGCATTTTGACCGCTCGTGGTGGCCTTTCCAGCCATGCTGCCCTCGTCGCTCGACAAATGGGTAAGGTCTGCGTGTGTGGCGTGAGTGATATGGAGATTGACTACGCCGCCCGCACGGCCACCATTTCCGGCGTGACCTACAAGGAAGGCGACTTCCTGTCGCTGGACGGTACTGCTGGGCTCGTGTACGCAGGAGAATTGGCCACAGCCCCTTCAGAAATCATCCAGGTACTGCTTAAGAAGACGATGAAGCCGGAGCAAAGCGGCTGTTACCAAGATTTTGCCAGGGTGATGGAATGGTGTTCCCGGCTTGCAAAGCTGCAGGTGCGCACCAATGCCGATTCTCCGGACCAAGCGGCCGTAGCCATTGCATTCGGGGCTTCCGGCATCGGGCTGTGCCGCACGGAACACATGTTCTTCTCAGGGAACCGCATCGACTTCATGCGCCGCATGATTCTCTCTGAGCGTCTCGATGAGCGTAAGCAAGCCGTCGCTAAGCTCCTTCCCTTCCAAAAGAGCGACTTCAAGGGCATTTTCAAAGCCCTCGCCGGTCTTCCGGCCACCATTCGCCTGCTTGACCCTCCCCTCCACGAATTCCTTCCCCAAACCAAGGAGCAGCAACTCGACATCGCCCACAAGTTCCAACTTCCCGTAGAGCTCGTGATGCGGCGCGTCATGGAGCTGCATGAGTTCAACCCCATGCTCGGCCACCGCGGTTGCCGCCTCGGCATTGCCTACCCGGAAATCACCGAGATGCAGGCTCGGGCCATCCTTGAGGCGGCCATTGAGGTGGAAGAAGAAGAGGGCATTGAGACGCACCCGGAAATCATGGTTCCGCTCGTCGCCTTCAAACGCGAACTCGACCTGCAAAAGGAGGTCATTGACCGCGTCGCTGAACAGGTCTTCGCTGAAAAAGGTCGTCGCGTCTCCTACAAAGTCGGCACCATGATGGAGATTCCGCGAGCCTGCCTCACGGCCGATGAGGTTGCACAAACGGCGGAATTCTTCTCTTTCGGCACCAACGACCTCACCCAAACCGGTCTCGGTATGAGCCGCGATGATTCAGGCTCCTTTATGGGCGTCTATCGCAATCTTGAAATTGTCCAGGGCAATGTCTTTGCAAGCATCGACCAGGGCGGCGTCGGCAAGCTCATGCAAATGGCCGTCTCTCTCGGTCGCGCCACGCGCCCCGGCATGAAGATGGGCATTTGCGGCGAACACGGCGGCGACCCCGCTTCTGTGCGATTCTGCCATTCCGTTGGTTTGGACTACGTTTCCTGCTCCCCTTACCGTGTTCCCACCGCTCGCATCGCTGCCGCTCAGGCCGCGCTGTGAGGCCTCCGAGGCATTGACGTTTGTCTGAGAGGGGGAGGATGCAGGATTGCGGCAGACGGCACGTTGCCTGCCTGCCGCATCCGCTTGGTGAACTTCGAGTTAGACTGCAAGCCTGAGCGCGGTTGAAGGTATTTCCCCGGCATGACAGGCTGATGAATTCGGGTTGCTTCGTTCCGTCTTTGTGCCTGCCTCCCTCGGGCTCGTAACTCTTTTTCCGTAAAAAATGAACTCTCCCGCATTTTTTGCTTGAATACGGATTTAGAATCCGTATGATGAGACATAGTCCACTCTCTAAGAGAAACAGCTATGAAACTGCATTTACCATTAGGTCTGCTGGGAGCGTTGCTGGTAGCCATGAACGCTACGATGACGGCGAATGCGGACGAGAAGAATTTCCAGACGGCGGTGAACTTCAGCTCATCGTCCTGGGTGAAGACCAGCGAAACCCTGTACAAGCTGGATCTGGGGCATTCTCTGAATGGGACGAGCGCCTGGTCACTATCCATGTCGGGAAGCGCATCGGCCTTTTTCTACTTGGGTTCAGCGTCGAATGTGCCAACGACGCCGGGGCAGCAGGACCCGAACTTCCTGTTTGAAGTGGACCCGTTTTCAAACACCATCAAGGCATCCGGTATGGGCTGGCCGGAATCCTTTGGTACGGATGAGGGCGCCGCTGCGGCGTCGGGGGGTGCGTTCAGCGTGCAAATGGTCAATGATCCTTTTGGGGTGCTGGGGTCGGAAAAAACAAAAGCCAACCGGGTGCGTTTGCAAAGTCCGGATAAGTGGACTGTAGGCTCTGAGGGTACGCTGGGTGCAGCGATCACGTGGGGAGATAGCGCAATCACGGCATTGTATGCGACGGGAAAGGTACGTTCCGTGGAGTTGGTTGTGATGTCCGCGGAGAAACAGGTAGAAGGTCTTTATACGGTCGGAGGAGCCGGGGAATTGGGTGAAAATGGTCTATTCGTGGGATACAGCGTGACCGGACAAGAAACGGGTAAAATTACGCTGAATACGGATGCAGGAGCCGAAGGCGCCCAAAAGTTCAAGTCAGATGGTAACGCGAAACTGCGATTTGTAGCCGCCGGAGAGGAGACCGTTGGGGCTGTAGAGGACAAAAATTTTGAGGTAAAAACGGTCGGTAAGGGTGGAGCAGTGACTGTCGGAGGCAATTTTTATGCAAAGGGGGTCGAGGTGGAATCCGGAGCAACGGGCTACTCCCTGCAAGTGACAGGAGATGTTTATTTTACAGGCGGTTCCGAACTTAAGATCTACGAGGACTTCACTATCAACACCACCACCGGAAAGATAAACTGGGGAAATGGGGACGTGGATATCCTTGTCCGCCGGGGCGCAACTCTTGAGCTTGGCGCCAGCAACAAGGGAGAGGGGAGCGCTAGCATCACGTTAGTCGCTGCAGATGTCGGTGACGGGAAAGGGAATGGTGTAGTAAAGATTGATAGAGCGGATGTTTTTGGAAGAGGCGCTATTTCTGTGTATAGCGATGTGACCTTGGATATGAACCATCAGCCGGTGGCGAACGACATTACGCTGGTGTCCGGCAGTCTTGCCAATGCTGATAAGTATGCGGGTTCCTCAGTCTCCATTAATTGTAGTGCCGATCCAGGCAAGAGCGACGGCTATGTGATCAAGTTGGGCGGGTTGAGCGCTGACAAGCTGAATATTAACGCACTCGAAGGAAAAGGAAGTCGTGTGGAGGGCATCGGCGACGGCACGTTGAATTTGAGTGGAGAATCTTATACTTTCGCGTTGACAAGTGACTTTTTCTCTTTCAAGCAAGATGAAGCCGGGAAGCATTACGTGTTGGGCTTTGATGGCAACAGCGGCAAGGTAAAACTCGGGGACAACCCTGTGACTTTCGGTCTCACGGATGTCGTGCTTCGAGACTTCACCGGCGCCTGCTACCTGTGGTTTACGAATGCTGAATTGGATGGCATTCCGGCTAAGGCTCAGAAGATGACGGAATGGCTCGATCAAAAATTTGACTTTAACGGGGGACCCGGTAGTGGAGTGGAGCTTCTTGTGGAAGGGACCGGTGCGGACAAGAAGTACGGAAAGATCAAGGTACTTATCAGTGCGGATGGTATATGGTACGCTTCCAAACACGGAGCAGACATTACGCGCACCGATCTCATCGGCAGTACCGATGAAGACGGTAACCCAAACTGGAAGCAAGTTGTCGTGGACAAGGACATGGAGATTGCCATCGGTTCAGGCGAGGATATCACGCTCCACAATGTTCGCACGGGCGACAGCTCTGTTGGCTCCGGTAAATTGACGGTAACCAATGGCCGCACCTTGACCCTTCAATACGACGAGGACGACTGCAATTTTGACGGTAACATCGAGATACAGGGGAACACAACTTTGAAGAAAGCGGGCCCCGCCACATTGAAGGTGACAGGCAATCTGACCAGCGGCGGCCTTGTATCGGTGGATGAGGGGGGGCTGATTCTGGAAGGTTCCGACAGCAAGGTCGGTCAAGTGACCATGTCATCGAGTGGCAGTATGGTCTTGGATGGTAGATTGACTATCACCGGCAACGAAGAAACAGCATTGACCACAGGATCTCTGACCGGCAACGGAGAGCTGGCACTGGCGGACGGCGCGAACGCTACGTTGAGCGGGAGTGTCGTGAAGGACGGGAATCAGCTGGTCGTGAATGTAGGAAAGAAGGCAAGCTTCACGACCAAAGGCGACATGGAGCTGGGAGGCTTAGAATCACAAGACCAGGGTTCTCTGGATCTTGGTGGAATCATAACTCTGACCGGCACTGGTCAGGAACATGTTTACAACGGTAAAATTGGAGGTGCGGGCGGTGTCACGGTCAAGGGTTCATCGACCTCCCAAACACTCCACAGTGAGGGTAATGACGAAGTAGATATCAAAGTGGAAGAAGGAGCTTCGCTTGTTCTCGTGGGCGATGGCGAAACCGATCCCGCCAACAAGCTGCAGACGGCTCAGTACGGCAAGGTGACGGTGGATGGGAAGAGCGTCCTCACGGTGAAAGCCCAGGATTACGGTACTGACTACGCTGCCGGGACTCAGCTGAGCGCAAAAGATGTCCAAGTAAATGGCGGCACTCTGGAGGTTCTCTATAACCTGGCTGCTGTCAATGATGACCTGCAGGGTAATGGGGTGGGAGCGGCTGTCGCGGCTGTCACAGCCGGAAACACGACATGGGAAGAGGGTTCCTCGCTCGTGCTTGGCACGGTGGGCGACAACCTTTTCGACGTGGACTCCCCGAAAGATCTGGAGGATTTTGTCATCGTGGCCGGCACCATTGAAGGATTGGAGGACGGCGAAAAGGTGAACTTCAGTCCCGAAGGCTCCTTCCTCGTGTACTGGAAAGACATTCAGGTGACCTATGATGAGAAGAAAGGCGGCATTGTGGTGTCAGCAACAGCAACCACGGATAATGTGTTCTCCGAGGTTGCAGGAGGTCGCAGCAATGTTCAAGCCGGCTCGGACATGTTGTGGGCGGCGCGCAAGAGTGCGACCATGGACGATCCGAACTCGTCCCTGCTGCAAATGATGGTTTGGGCGGCATACAATTTACGCGCAAACCCGGAAAAAGTCGCTAAGGTGTTGGCGGCGGCAGCCGGTAGCACGGCGCCAATTTTGGGCACGGCGCAGAGGGATGCGCTGAGAGCCCAGATGATGCGCATGCGCGATCACGCAGGGGTGATGGGGTTGAGCGGCGATTACAGCTACGGAGAGCTGCCCTACACGCACTTCTGGATGGAAGCGACGGGAGACTTCGCCAATGTGCAGGATGGCGGAGGCTTTGAACCGGGCTACACCTACAACGCCTGGGGCGGCACAGTGGGGCTTGAGTTGGATGTGGATGAAACCACCAGTGTAGCCGCCGGCATTACCGCGCTTTTCGGGGATTTGGATGGCGGCTGCGCCGACACACTGGATGGCAAGCTGGACAGCTACTACCTGAGCCTCATGGGACGTTTCTCCAAGGAGCGCTGGGGGCACACCGTGGTGGGTGTTCTTGGACTCAACCAGGCCAAGCTTCACCGCACGGTAAACTATGAAGCAGGCTCGTACAAGACGGACGGTAGCACGAGTGGTTGGACTGCCGGGATCCTGTATGAAGCAACCTATGACATTCCGCTCAATGAAGAGAAGACACGCGTGATTCAGCCCTTGTTTGGCGCTTCCATCATGAAGACCAGCATGGGTGGTTATGATGAGACCGGACAGAATGGTCAGGGCGTGGGGCTCAATGTGGGTGACCAGAGTTGGGTGACTGCGACCTTGGCCGCCGGTGCGCGTTGGATATCGGCCGTGGGCGGGAGCGCTTTCAACCGCGAAGCTCAAATGGAACTGCGCGCCAATATTGCCCAGGACTTTGGGGATGACCAGGGAGAAGCGGACGTGAGGCTGCAGGCTAACCCGAAGTTCACAAGGCGGGTGCGAGCCGCTAAAATCGGTCAAACGGCGTTGCAGCTTGGGGCCTCCCTGCGGGTACCTGTTTCGGATCAAGCGCTCCTCTACTTTAATGCCGGCTCAGATATACGCTCGGGCATGACGGCGTGGAACCTCGGCGTGGGAGCCCGGTACGACTTCTAAGAGAGTCGGCTGAGCGATTGCGGCAGGCGGGTGACATGCCGTCTGCCGCGGTTCTGCGTCCTCTTCCCCCTCAGACCAAGAACAAGCGTCAATCCTGAAAATGTTTCGACAGGGTGGGACGTATTTCCACAGAGACCGCTCCGGAACCCGGCAAATGCAACTTGACAAAAACAGCTGATTCCTCTATGCTTGAGCCATGAAGGATGAGCAACTTACGGAGCTGTGTGAGGAGGCGCGGAGTTATTCTGATAAGATAGAAGCAGCGAACGAAGCCAGTCCGGAGCTGCGTGTGCTGCTCACACGCGGGAGCCGGGAGATTCGGCGGAGTTTGGCGCGTTTTGATTCCAAGCTGTTGCTCATGGCCACAATCGGGTCGGTAAAAAGCGGAAAATCGACCCTGACAAATTGCCTGACGCGCCGCAATCTGTGCGCGACAAAACTTGGGTTGGAAACCACTCGGTTGCCCATGATCATCCTGGCCAGTGATGATGGCACGGAACGAATGGAACTGTTCTCGCCGTTGGCGGCTGATTCTCTCAGCGAGCAAGAGTTGTTTGAGCTGGTTATTGATTACTTGCGCCATGTTGCGCCGCCTGAATTTCATGAAAAAATTGAAGTGGATCGACGCCCCATCACTCAGCCGAATCTGGATGCCTGGGCGCAGGGACACACCAGCGCCGGCTGCGCCGCCATTTTCTTGGTAGAGCCTGAAGCGGTCCTGCTCAAGGCCGGTATCGGCATTATCGATATGCCCGGCATGGATGGCCTTACATCCAACTGGCATGATGAAGAGCTGCACGAATGGATGAACGAAAATGCCGACTACTTCCTGCTGGTGCAGAGTTCATTCGCCGCCCTCACACCTGATACGCGAGACTACCTGCGAGCCGCTATGGAACGTTCCCAACGTCCCATCCGCGTTGTCCAAAACCGCATTGAAGCTCAATTCTGGCTCTCCCCCGCCGACCAGGAACAACAACAGGAAATCCAGCAAATCACCACCCAAAAACAACTCGGTGACTTCATTCGCAAAGTCATCCCCGGCAGCTGGGTAAACGCCGGCCTTGCCTGGTGGCAACTCGACGCACATCACCGCACGGATCTGCCCGACTCGGCAGACACCCCGTCCCGCCGCGATTCCAACTTGGCCACGCTGGAGGCAGAGGTGCTGGCCGACCTCAGTCACCCGGAGGTGACCCTGCAACGCAACTCAGCCGATTACCTGCTTAAGACGCTCGAAAATCTGGACACGCGCCTCAAGAACTTTGCGGTAAATACTCGCTCCCACATCTCCCACATCCATGATATTCAGGCCTCGGTACATAACTTGATGGACGCCGCTCGCCTGCGCGAAGCTATCGAAAGCAGCAACTTGCACGACGGACGTCTCCGCTGCGGGTACTTAGCGGATCAAGCTCGTCAGGCTCTCAACACGCGTCTGGACGCCATTCTGGATTTGGCCGTGGACGGTTATTTCCCGCCGGACTGGATGACCACGGATATGCTTGCTATGAATCTCAACCGCATTCGCGCCAAGGCGGAAAACGACTTGGGGGATCTGGCAGCCGAGCAGGAAACCCACGTGCTTTCCCCGACGAAGATTTGCGAACTCACTGAGCTGGAAAAGGAAAAAATTGAGCAGTGTGCGCAGATACTCGATCGTCGACCGGCGGAGGAAATTGAAAAAGATTATGTGAAAGCCGTCCTCAACGCTTGGGAACACGTGCCGCTGGATTGCAGCCCCATACCGATGGGCGTCCTGAAAGAAACCTCTTTCCTGGGCATGATTAACCGCTCGTGCAGCTACAATAAAACCGTGCCGGAATGGCGCCGCGTGGGTCGCGAAAATATCGCCTCACGCCTTGATTTGTGGAAAAGAAAGGTCGGTGAGGCCATGGATATGTTTGTCTCGCGTCGCATTGCTGCGCTGGAAAAATGTTTACTTGCGGAGCTGGCCGCCTTTGAGCAATCTGAACAAATCGGGCGCACCATTGAAGCGGCAGAATCTGATATTGAGTTGGTGAATACTCTGCGCAAGAACCTTGCCCCCACGCTACTCACCGCTCGCCGCTTGAAAGCTCTTCAATAATCCGCGCCGCATTCCCATGGCCCTGCCCACCCCCTCCCCTGCTCCACTTGCTTCTCCGCATGTGGAGGTTGTCTTTTACGGCGCGGCCTCAACTCCGGTGCGCAAAGAAGAACAGTTGCACTCCCTGTGCGCGGCCGGGCGCGTATTTCTGGGTGTGCTGCGCCTGCGCTCCGCCACACTGCACCGTCTGCTGCTCGAAATGCCTGTACAAACCGGTGGTTGGATGAGTGCGGCAAGCCCTTTTGCGCGCGCAGGTCAATACCCACGGAATGCAGCATGGGGCGCTTATTGTCCGGCGGATTTTCCGGACACCTGTTTTCCCGACATCGGGAAAACTTTTCTCTCTACCTCTCGCAGCGGGAAACTACGCGGTTTTCGCATACCGGACCCCCCCGGGACGGGGCGCACTGACCTCATGCTTCACGCGGCCGAGCGTTTCGGTTCCGAGGGCTGTATCTCCACCCCGGATTTGTCAGCCTGGCTTCTCTTCTGCTCGCTCATGCAACAACTCAGCGAAGGCGGCACGGATCGCATCCCTCTGCTCGTCCGGTTTCCCGGGAGCAGCTCCCACTCAAAAATTGACTGACAGACACAGAATTCTTGCCTGATCAATCCCGACAAACTGACCCGTCTGCCCCATTGCCCTTTCACACACCTCGGAAGCATTTAACTCGAAAAGGGGTATCAATCCGGGCAGTCGCATCACGGAATATGTTGGCCGTTGTCCGTTTTTGACAGGTTGACTTTGTGAGTTTTGCCTCGATACGCCGTGGACGGCGGATTTCTCATACGATTGCCCGATGATGCGTAGTCCGAGCTTGACAAAAGTCGGGTTGTGGTATAGTTTTTCCGCGAGCCATATGAAAGAGCAGATAGCACAAGTCCAAGCCGCGGCCATGCAAACCATAGCCGACGCTGCGAGCATGAAAGAACTCGAACAGGCACGCGTGGCAATCCTGGGCAAAAAAGGCACGTTGACCCAAGTGCAACAAGGCATGAAAGATGTACCCAAGGAGGATAAGCCTGCTGTGGGCGCTTTGCTCAATGCCGCTCGTGTTGAAATTACCTCCGCCATGGACCGACGCATGGCTGAATTACAGGCTCTGGCAGACGCCTCTGCCATCGCCGGCATTGATATAACTCTGCCGGGAGCGACCCTTCCGGCGGGTGGATTACACCCCATCTCTCTGGTGCGTGAGGAGGCTGTACACATTTTACGACGCATGGGGTTCACCCTAGCTGACGGTCCCGAAATTGAAGATGAATGGCACTGCTTTGACGCCTTGAATACTCCGGCCGATCACCCGGCCCGCAATGAGAAAGACACTTTCTATTTCGACAGCGGAAAACTCTTGCGCACTCAAACCAGCACAGTTCAGGCTCGTGTGATGGAGAAGCAATCTCCACCGGTGCGTATCATTTGCCCCGGATCCGCTTTTCGGCGCGATGCCATAGACGCCACTCACTTGTCGGCCTTCAATCAAATTGAGGGCTTGTACGTGGACCGAGAGGTAAGCGTTGGCGATCTGAAAGGGACGCTCGAATATTTTTTGAAAGCTCTTTTTGGTGATGATACGGCGGTACGCTTCCGCCCGCATTTTTTCCCGTTCACGGAGCCGAGCTTTGAGATTGACGTGCTGCTGCGGGCCGCCGGACAAGATCCGCGCTGGATTGAAATCGCCGGCTGCGGCATGGTAAACCCCGCCGTCTTTGAAAACATCGACTGCAAATCCGGCAAAAACTTCTATCAGGGCTGCACGGGCTTTGCCTTCGGCATCGGTTTGGAGCGCCTGGCCATGATCCGTTGGGGCATCCGGGATATCCGCCTGCTCATCGAAAACGATGTGCGCTTTCTCGCCCAATTTCAATAAATCGTCTCTCTCGCTATGAATATTTCCAAAAATTGGCTCGCAGCTTACATTGATCTGGATGGCTTGGATACCGGAGAAATGGCCGATATGCTCACCTTTGCCGGCGTCGAGGTAGAGGCTATGCACGAACGCGGAGTTACCACTGACCAGGTCGTGGTCGCTCAGGTGGTACAAAAGTCACCCGTTGAGGGCAGCGACCACCTCAACGTGTGCATGGTGGATGCCGGAGAGGGGAGTCTGCGACAAATCGTGTGCGGCGCTCAAAACTACCAAGTGGGCGACAAAGTCCCCTGTGCATTGCCGGGAGCCGTACTGCCCGGGGGCTGGCAAATCAAGGAAGGTAAGATGATGGGACACGCCAGCTGCGGCATGTTGTGCTCCGCCTCGGAACTCGGCCTGCCGGACAAGGAGCATGGGCTGTGGATTTTGCCGCAGGACTACAAAGTTGGCACTCCTGTGCGCCAATTCACGGGAACCGATACCCTCTTTGAACTCGAAATTACTCCGAACCGCCCGGACCTGCTCAGCCACTGGGGTATGGCGCGTGAGCTGGCCGGCATCACCGGACGCACTCTCAAAGCCGACCCCGGTGAAAACCCGTTGTCAACCGAATCGGCCGGCGAGCGCATTCTGTTGTCTGCACCCGATATATGCCCGCTTTACACGGCTACGCGCATCAGCGGCGTAAAGATCGGCCCCTCTCCGGAGTGGCTTGCTGAACGCCTGCTCGCCATCGGACTGCATCCCATCAACAATGTGGTGGATATCACCAACTATTGTCTCTTTGAACTCGGGCATCCTCTGCATGCCTTCGATGCGTCCCAAGTTCAAGGAGAGCTCGACATTCGCCTCGCTCACCGGGGAGAATCCTTCACCAGCCTCATGGACGATGACTTTGAACTTCAGGAAAACGACCTGGTCATCTCCGACTCTTCCGGCCGTGCCCTGGCCCTCGCGGGGGTGATGGGAGGCAAAAACTCCGGCGTCACGGAGAATACATCCGACATCATTTTAGAATCCGCGTGGTTCCTGCCCGGCAGTGTGCGCCGCACCAGTCGACGGCTTGGCCTCAGTTCCGACTCGTCATACCGCTTCGAGCGCGGAGCGGCGCCATGGAATACTCTGCGAGCAGCAGCCCGCGCCGTGCAGCTCATTCTCGAATGCGCCGGCGGCAAGGCTGAGCCAACACTCGTGGCGGGGCAAGCTCCCGCGCTGGTTCCCGAGGGACAAGCCCAACAAGCCACCGTGCTGCAGCAAGGAACAGCCGCTAAGGTGTACTGCGCTCTGCCACAAGTGCAGTTGGATTGGAAAGAACTGGACGTGATGACCAACGCCTCGATTCCTCACATGGAAGCCGCGCGCATCCTGCGCAATCTCGGTCTGAAAGAAACAACGCCGGGCTGCTGGGACTGCCCGCCTTGGCGCCTCGATCTGAAACGCAGTTGCGACCTGCTCGAGGAAGTGGTACGTGTGTACGGCATTGCTAATATTCCTCCCACTCGTACGGCAATCTACGCACCGGAAAGCTCACATGACCGCCTCCACGACTTCCGGTGCAATATCTCACGGCACTTGGCCGGCGCCGGTTTTTGGGAAGTACAAACATTCAAGCTCATTGCTGAGCAAAGCGCCGATCCCACGATAGCGAGCGTCCAATATGCGTTGCCCATCAAACCTCTTCAGCAGGGAGACGTCATCCGTGTAGCGCTTCCTCTCTCGGAGGATCACACCGTATTGCGCCCCTCATTGGCGCCGGGGTTATTGGCCGTGGCAGCGCGCAACCTCAATCAAGGGTTGGATGTGCTGCGTTTCTTTGAGTGCGGGCGGGTATTCCGCAACACGGGCGGCGGCAAAGGGAAGGATATTGAGAGCGAAGTCCTGGGCATTCTGATGGCAGGCAAGCTTGCCCCCTCCAGTTGGGATCACCTCAAACCCCAATCCGCAGGCGCTCAACACCTCACCGCTATCGTGGAAAGACTGTTGCCCAAATCGCATATCACCGTGCTACCGGCTAAGATCGCACGCGACGCTGCCGCCATCAGCGCCGATATTTTGGCTAATGGACAAACGTGCGGCTTCATGGCGCGTGTTGCTCTGAGCGTCTGTCGCGCACTTGACCTGCCCATGGACTGCTACTATGCCGAACTCGACCTGCGTAAGCTTCAGCAACTTTCCACAGCCTCATTTAAAGTGAAGGATCTGCCGCTCTACCCGGCGTCCGGGCGCGATGCTACACTGGAAGTACCGGTCAATATGCAGCATGCTGACATCATGAAAGCTGTAGAATCGGCTAAACAAAAGCTGCTGGAGAGCTGTCGGCTCAAGGAAATCTTCTGCGACCCATCCGGCGGAAAACTTGCCGAAGGCCGCAAAGCGATGACGTACAGTTTCCTTTATCGCAACTCGGCAGCCACCCTCACGGCAGCTGATGTGGATGCTGCTCACGGCGAACTGCTCAAAGCCCTGACAGCCAAGCTGCCTGATATCCGCTACCGCTGACGTCGGCATGATTTTCTCCTTTGATCAAGGGAGAGGGTCATTTTGCAAGGTCGCCCGGGCGAGGTAGGTTTTCATCGGCGGCCTGAGCTCCCAGTTGGCATCCCCGACCGTAACTCTATCGACCTGAAGGGCGGCTTTTCTGTGTCGCGGAGTCAAGTAGCGGAGTCAAGTAAACTGAGACCTGTTCTTGCTACTCATGGAAAGGCGTGTACCGTCGAAACAGCCTGCGCACGATGTCGGCATACGCTACCTCGGGCGACATGAGACGCCTCCCTCTTTTAAGAACGCCTGTCTCAATAACTCAGGATTCCCAATGTTTTTTGCTCGTGTTGGGAGATTCGCGCTTTTTATTCGTATTGCGGTCACGGCTGCGTTCGTAGTTCTCCTCCGCTATTTCTTCCAAACGTTTCGCCTTTTTTTCATCCCCCGCAAGCCTCCAGCACTCGGCTATTGAACGCATAATGCCAGCCTCTTTTTTAATGGCGAAAAAGTCCTCACTGCTAAACGCTGTTTTCGTGTACAGAGCATCGACATCTTTGGCACACGCACGCCAGAGGGCGCACACCGCCTGCTCCCGGTGTTTCTCATCCATCTCTGTCTTGCTACGTATTTTCTTGGCGCATACATCCAGCATGTTCATGTACAATTCCAACACATCGCCAAAGACATTCGGTTTTGAGACGTATTCCTTGAGGTACGGTTTAAAGAAGCCGGCTAACCCGCGATAGTCCTCCTGTTTGACAAATATTTCCGCCTGACGCTGCAAACTCTCCATGGCCAAATCGATGCGTCCAATTTGAATGAGTTCATCCAACTTACGCGAACTTTGCTTGAGTGCGTTCATTTTGACGTTGTCGCGCTTCCCTTCCATCACGTGATCGTTTTGTACAGCCTGCATCAAATCAAGGAGCTCCTTATTCTTTTTACTCTGATGGGTCAGTTCGACATACAACCGCCGCCAGGCCGATATATTGACTGTTTCACCTCCACAAAGTTCCATGACTGACACCAAATTGCGCCACGATACGGTGAGCTGAGGAAAGGCTATCGTCACATATCGCGCCGCGCCCACTGCCTGCGTCTCGCATTGAATGCGGCACAAATAATCTGAGAGCACCATGCAGTTCAAAGCCGGTTCCAATCGTTCCGGTGTGAGCTTCTCGTCCCGGTTCAGCAGCACGGATTCATGCAATGAGAGCCCCGAACAAGGATCCTGATACCGCCCGGTTTTGTAGCCATACGAGCCGGAGGTTGTCCATCCATTTTTTTCAGAGGTGTAAAGAGCGACCCACGCGTGAGGGCCGCGATCGCCATCCCCTGTGATGATGACGGCCGGCAATCCGCGTGTTTTTGCAGAAGTCGCGCAGAAATACGCCTGCTCCTGGCACACTCCTCCTTCCTCCAAGATCTCAGCGAAGGTGTACTTGACGTAGGGATTCACATTTTGAGTGGCACGTTCCATGAGATACCGCACGCGTGAATAGGTGGCGCCCCAATTTTGGCGTTGATAGTCCAGATGCGTCTTTACCCATCGAAACTCGGACAGTGGGAGGCGCACATCCACGACGTGCAGCAAATCGGTTACGGTAAGCTTTTGAATATTGGTAAGCAGAGCATTGAGAATATCCTGCTTGCGGAAAAAATCATAGAGTTCCGGAATATCCAGAAGCTTTTCATTCGTTGCACGCAGCTTGCCGCGGGAGTGCGCCACCTCTTCGCGCACAAGCGAACAAGCAATCGCCAAGTTCATGTAGCGTGTGCGGTCGCGCTCCGGAGCGCGTTTCCAAAGTGTGTAGAACACCTTCAGCGTGCGCGGAAATGATTCCGGGGCGCCCGAGTGGTACACAAATGCCTGAAGCAAACGATGCAGAGGTCGCGAGCGATCCATCAGCAACCAACTCATGAATTTATCCGGCGAATTTTTGGAAACCTCACCGGTTTTCTTTTCCCGAGTGATGAAGTTGTCCAGCTTCTCCGCCCCCACCAACTTGGTGAGCAGGCACAACTCCACGGCATTCATGAGAATGCGAGAATTTTTATAGGACGAATAGTTAAGACGTTCACCGGCAATAAGATCAGGAGCAATCGCACGTATGCGCTTCTCCAACATCGGAACCAGCACTTTGGTTTCTCCTCGTTCAATCATGTGCGTTATCCACGATGACCAGAGCGCCTGTTGAGCCGGCGTGCCGGAACCTCCGCCGTACATCACCAGATCGCCGGTGTACGCAGCGGTGGGATCCTCCGTCGGAGAAATCGTTTTCTCAGGCGTTTGAGCAGTTCCATCGGGTTCAGGCGTTGAATCATCCCTCGGAGTCGCCTGGTCAGTCGGCTGTGCGGAAGTCTCTTCCTCCACCCGGGGTGCATCCGCACTGCTCGGAGTGGCGCCGTCCTCTGCATCACCAGTCGACGTGACCTCCTCAGACGCCGGACGCTCCGCGGGGGGCAGAGGTTGTTCTTCTTCCGCGGCGGGCACAGGCAAGGGCTGTTCCCCTCCATCCGGTTGCGGCTCAGATTCGTGCTGCTTGGCATCATCCGGCTGCGGCGTCTCCGGATTTATTTCCCCGCTTCCGTAAACTTCTTTAGCAACCTGCCGCTCATCTTGACGTTGAGGAGATTCCTCCACCGACAAATTGTTCTCCTCGTGATCCATCGGCGGCTGCACCACCTGTGTCCCTTCTTCATCGGCACGATGCAGCATGACATTGGTTACACCAATTCCCACACCCAAAACGACGAGGACTCCCCCAATGATCACACCGCTCACCAGCCGTTTGTTGCCCTTCCCTGCCACTCCTCTTTCCCGACGCTTCTTCATGCTGGGATTATAGTGACTTTTCGTATCGTTGAAAAGGAAAAAGTTCTCTGATTATGCCGCTCCTTCAATGGGGTGAGACCAATCTGTCGAATGCCTCGACAGTCAGCGACCGCAAACCGTTCCGGCACCCGAGATTGACCTCTTTCCCTCTCGCAGACAAGGGTCAAGTGAAGTCTCGAACCCTTGCCGGAGCAGCACAGGAGCTACAGCCTTGCTTTTCGCATGGAAGCCGGAAGAATTCGAAGTTGGTCGCGGTATTTGGCAATTGTGCGGCGAGCCACATTGAACCCTTTTTCAGCCAAAAGCTTTTGAAGCGAAGCATCACTGAGCGGCGCTGCCGGATTTTCGGCATCAATGAGCGCGCGAAGTTGCGCTTTTATTCCCACGCCGGATACGCTCTGCGTTCCATCGCCGCTGAGAAGAGCTGCTGTAAAGAACGAACGCAACTCGTACATTCCATACTCACAACGCAGGTACTTACCATTCACGGCGCGAGAAACAGTGGAAATGTGCATCTGGGTATCAGCAGCAATTTCTTCCATGCGCAGGGGACGCAGGCAGGCAGGCCCGCGGAAAAAGAAATCTTTTTGTCTCAACACAATCGCGCGCGAGACGGCTAATATCGTTTCCTGCCGCTTTTCAATGGCTCGAATGAGTTCCCGTCCCTCCCGGAAACATTGAGAGAGGTAGCGGCGTAGTTCTACCTTATCGCCGTGCTCGGCAAGCATCTCTCGATACTGCGCAGAAAGGGTCAACCGAGGCACCATTTCGCCCGTCAAAGTAACGGATAGCTCACTGCCCTGGCGCTCGACGAGTACATCCGGACTGCCAATCGGCTGCTCCACGGTAGAAAAATAACTTCCCGGATCGGGATTGAGGCGAGAAATGCGGTGTACAGCCGTACTCAAGGCATGTTCGCTCACGCCGAGAGAGCGCGCAGCTTGAGGAAAGCGATGGTGCGCCAAATCATCCCAGCAATCGTGTACCAGACGGTAAGCGAGGCTTTGCTGTTCACCTTCGCGCTGAAGCTGCAGCAGTAAACTCTCTCGCAGATCAACAGCTCCTACCCCGGCCGGTTCCAGATCCTGCACCACGCGCAAAGCCTGATTGAGACGAGCCGCCGGTATTCCCAAACTGTCCGGTGACTCTGCAAAAAATCCATGAGTATCCAGACGAGCAATGAGAGCAAGCGCATCTTTCTCCAACACGCGTGGGAGCGCACTTTGCATGACTTGCTCTTCCAGGTGTTCACCGAGCGTCTTGCGCTGCGGCAGTGTCTCCATCACGTAATCATGGTGTCGTGCCGCTTCAAAATCCGGCGTTGAGTCAGGCTCGTCCTCCTGCACCGGCGGCGGTTCCTCCTCCAGCGCAGGATTAGAACTGAGGGCCTGAGTGGCTATCTGAGCAAGTTCAGTTTGTGTAGCCTGCAAGGTGCGCAGGAAAAGCTGCATTGAGGTACCCATCACCATGTTCTGGCGCATCCCCTGCTCAAGCTGTTGGGAATGAAAACTCATGATTCTGGAGAGTCGGTGGTGGAAAGCAAGAGTTGAAGCTGCTGCAGTTCTTTGAGGGCTGCACTCAGTTTTTCCGGATCATCCGAAAGCTCACGTATGCGCCCGCGTAATGTATCAATGCGCTCTCGCAAGGCGAAGCCGACAGCCCTCGCACACGCAAAATTAACGTGCTCATCCAGACGATCCTCCGGATAATTCTCCAGCGGAACAGAACGCAGGGCAAGAGCCTGCTCCGGTGGAAGGTTTTCGGCAAAGTCGCGCAGAGCTTTCTCATCCCCGGGAAGTGGCAAACTCTCCAACACCCGCTGCAAAAGTATGCCCCCGGGCAATGTACGGATCGGTTCCTGGAGATCTTCTATTCTCTCTACCAAAAGATCCTGAGCCTGCTTGCTGCTGAGAGCCATGGAAATCAATCCCGCTATGGCGTTATGCATCTGCAGCGGCATGACCTCCGTCTGCTCATCAATCCGATCAGTCGGAACACCCTCGCTGCTGCCCCGGGCAGTCTCACGCCGTGCTGACTCTCTCTGCTGCGTGAGAATTTTCTCCACAGCCGCGCGAAAAGAATCCAGCCCTATGTTGAGCCGCGTCGCAAGATCGACAATAGCGGCATCACGACGAATCAGATCAGGTATCTGCGCGGTGAGTTCCGCCATGCGCGGCACCAGAGCTGCCCGCGCCGCTGCATCCTGTCCGCAATTTTCAAGCTCCAGCGATACCCGGTAGATCAGATAGGGACGAGCATCGGCAATAGCTTGCTGCAACGCCTCCGCACCCTGCGAACGAATGAGTGAGTCCGGGTCCTCCCCGGGAGGCAAGGCGGCCTGGTACACATCCAGCCCGGCCTGAGCGAGCTTGCGAAACGTTTTCTCACTTGCCGCGATGCCCGCCCGATCACCATCATAGCAGAGAGTGGCTCGCTTGGCATATTTGGCCAGTATGTGCGCGTGATCATCGGTGAACGCTGTGCCAAGCCCGGCCACGGCGTTGCGCACATCCGCCTTCTCATGGCAGGCGATGACATCTAATTGTCCTTCGCAAATGACCACTTGCATACCGGCTTTCCCGATGGGAGCCGTCGCCTTATACAATCCAAAGAGCAACTCTCCTTTACGGAAAGCTGCAGTCTCGGCGGTGTTGACGTACTTGCGGGGATCCTGATCGGTACGCATCACACGACCGGAGAATCCCACTACCTCGCCGCGTACATTGTATATGGGGAACATGAGGCGATCACGAAACACGGGGTAATCACCATGCTCATTCCGGCCCACCAAATTGGCCGCTGCCAATGCCCGATCATCAAAACCGTGAGATTTTGCCAACTGACGCAGGGCTCCAAAGTCCGGCGGCGCCCACCCAAGCTGCCAGGATTTAGCCTCTTCAATGTTGACCCCGCGCTGCCTCAAGTAATCACGAGCGTGCTGAGCTTCTTGGTTGCGGCAAAGCTGGTGGTGAAAATAACGCGATGCCAGCTCATTGAGTTGAATAATCAACGTGCGCAGTCGCCGCTGCCGAGCTATTTCCGGGTTCTCTTCCTCCTCAATAACCGGGATCCCGCCGATATCCGCCAAGCGCCGCAGCGCCGTCGGATAATCCAAATTCTCGAACATCATGACGAACTTCACTGCATCCCCGCCAACCCCACAACCAAAGCAGTGAAAACTCTGCCGAGCCGGGTTCACATGAAACGAAGGTGTTTTCTCGTTGTGAAACGGACAGCATGCTTTCCACGAATAGCCGGCCCGCCGCAACGTCACGTAACGCCCCACAACCTCAACGATATCGGTCGAGCTCTTAATGCGCGCTTCGCATTCCTCTGTGATGCGGGACATGTCGGTTCAACGGGCAAGCAAATGCATGTGTTCTTCAAAACCGGGGTACGAGGTATCGATATTTGTGCAACGCAACAAACGCGTCTGTCCGCTGGCTCTCAGCCCGGCAACGAGAAAACTCATGGCAATCCGGTGATCTGTATAACTATCAAGTGTGGCACCGATTAGCGGCGCTCCTCCCGTAATCTGCATACCATCTTCATACTCCCGTGCTACAGCTCCCATGGCTTGCAAATTGTGTACGACGCTACTGATGCGATCACTCTCCTTAACGCGCAATTCCGACGCTTGACGAATCGTCGTGTCTCCTTGGGCACAAGCAGCTGCTACACACAAAATCGGCACTTCATCAATGAGGTTCGGCACCTCATCCGGCAGTACATCCGTGCCGTGCAAATCCGCCGTGTAGCGCACTGTTATATCACCCATCGGTTCTCCTTCCCCGCGTTCGTTGGCGACCTCAATTCGCGCGCCCATGCGACGCAGAACACCCAACAACGCCGTGCGCGTGGGGTTCAACCCCACTCCGCGCAGCGTCACTTCGCTACCGGGAACAATGCTGGCAGCCACCATCCAAAACGCCGCAGATGAAAAATCTGACGGCACATCAATGTCCCGCGCCTGCAAGCAAGCCTGCCCCTGGACAGCAACGCTCAAATGATCCGCAGACTCCGCGCATGGCACCCCAAAATAGCGCAGCAATCGCTCGGTGTGGTCGCGGGTAACGGCGGGTTGCAGCACACGCGTCTCGCCTCTGGCGAACAATCCCGCCAACAAGATAGCGCTTTTTACCTGTGCGCTGGCCATAGGCAAAGCGTAGCTGATGGGCTGCAACTGACCTCCGGTTATCTCCAATGGAGCACAGCCTTCTTTCCCGCCGCATGGCGTGATATGTGCTCCCATCTGCTCCAACGGCGTGATGATGCGGCGCATGGGGCGCCGACTCAATGATTCGTCCCCTACCAATCTGCTGCTGAAAGGAAGCGCGCCGAGTACTCCGGCCAGCAAGCGCATTCCCGTGCCGGAGTTCCCGCAATCAATATCCTTCTCAGGAGCCCGGGGGCGCATGGCTACCCCCGTTATGGAAAAACTCTGTGCGTTGGCGACGGGCCCGACGACGGCGCCGAGCTGCTGCATAGCGCGCAGCGTATTCAAGCAATCTGCGCTGCACAGGTAATTGCGCACGCGCATGCTTCCGGCCGCCAAACCTCCCAATATCGCCACGCGATGAGAGATACTCTTGTCACCCGGAACAACCAGCTCACCGCGCAAGGGATGCGACACACAACACGAGCTAATCGTTTCTTCTGCCATATATCTGAAGGTGTTCGTTGCTGAAAGCCTCACGAATCGCAGCCTCATAGTATGCTTGAACAGCCAATTCTCTCTGCGCACTGCGAATCGCCGTCTTCAATGACTCCCTGCACTCCCCTGCCCCGGGCACTCGCGCAGGTGTTATCTCTCCAGGCAGGAGGATATGCCAACCCCAGCGACTTTGCACCAACGCCAGTTTGCCTGCCGGCAGCGCCTGCTCCCCGAAGAGAGGAAGCTCCGGCAGCGTGCGGTCCGGCGTGTCGTACACCTCCCCCAAATCCCCGCCATTTGCCGCAGTTGCATCGTCCTCGCTATTGTTGCGGGCAAGCCGGGCGAAATCTTCCCCTTTTTGCGCCTGCGTCAGTAAGTTTCGTGCGTGGTTTTCCACGGCTTGCGGATTCTTCTCCAACGTGGCCAGGAAAATTTGCTTCACCTGTCGGTGGGCGGGGATGCTCAACTGCCCGCGCAGCAACTCGTAATGTTTGTCCACATCCGCGTCACTCACCGCGCAATGCTGCTCTGCCGCGCGTTCCAGCAACGCCGCAGACTTCATCGCCATTGCCAACCGCTGTTCAAAGCTCTGACGCGTATACCCTTGACTCGCCAACCACGAATCAAACTCCTGTGCACTCACCGCCCGACTTTCTAACCGTGAAAGCTCTGCACGGGCTTCCTCTGTGTAATCCGGCAAATTCTTGTCATTGTAGCGCGTGCGGATACTCAACAGGGTACGGCGCACCAATTCCATAAGCATAGCAGCCTGCTCCTCCTTGGGAGTTTCCGTGCGACCGCGCAGCCAATTTTGCTCTTGCTCAAGACGTTCCAACGCCTCGCACGACACAAGCTCGCCGTAAACTTTTGCTACCGCGTCTTGGGAAAGTGCATTTGCGCGGCGGCTGTGCAGCGCTCCCCACACCGGTCCATGCCACACCAGCAAATCCACAGCCAAATACGCAAGCACGGCACTGAAAAACGCCAGCTTGAGCGAAAAAATCCTGAATGGGGTTACCTTCACGAGAGTGCGAGGGTATTGTACTCTTTTTAAGCATAAAAAGCAATCCCATTCGAAAAAGGCGTTCCTGAACAAGCAAGTTTCTGTGAATTGCAAGAACAAATGCAACATATGACAGAAAGAGTTGAGGTCATGCGAAGAGAGGGGTAAAATAGTGACGGAAGGAGTGAGCCATATGCCAGGCGGATTTGCCATTGAAGATGGCGCGAGGGTAGCGATTCATCCAGAGAGCGATGGCGTTGAGAGTTGTTTGAGAGACGCGGGAGAAATCCGAGCCCTTGGGGAAGAAGCGACGGATGAAGCGATTGGCATTTTCATTGCTGCCGCGTTCGGAGGCGCAGTAGGGGTGGGCGACGTAATGGACGGTACGAGCTTTGTTGGTGGCGAGGCAGGAGGAAGAAATAGAGGCAGAGTCGGCGAACTCGCAGCCATTATCGGTGGTAATGGAGCGGAAAATAGAGGCGAAGCGATTGGCGCCGAGACGTCTTTCGAGTCGATTGAGCAGTTGGACGACGCAATGGGAAGTTTTTCTGCGCAGACGGAAGATGAGTTGGAAACGGGTAGAGCGTTCGGTAAGGACGAGTAAGACACATTTGGAGCCGGGAGGACCGACGACGCAATCCATTTCGAAGTGACCGAACTCTATACGTTGATTGATAGAATCAGGACGTTTTTCGATGCTGATAGCGCCGGTATGGTTATGGGAGAGACGTTTACAGACAGGTTTTTTACGTTTTTTGCGTGGGCCTTGAATCAAATCATGAGGGGAGATGCCGATAATGCCCTGATAAACGTAATTGTAGATTGTACGGGAGCAGAAAGGGCAAGGGATGCCGCTTCTGATGAGTATTTTGCGGGCGGCATAGGGAGAGTGCTTGAGCTTGCCGCCCATAAGATCAAAGAGTTGGGCGGCAAGCTGGTAATTGGAGCCGATCTTTAAGGCAGGGCCATGAGCGCTCTTCTGCTCGTTACTTCTATCTTGGGCGAACTGGGCGCGATAGGCGCGGTATACGGTCAGATCGTGCTTGAGTTGCATGACCGAGCCGCGCTTGACTTCGCGATAGATAGTGACGCGATTGCGATCGAGCAGAAGAGCGATCTGAGTGATGGACTTCTTCTCACGCAGCCAGCGTTCAATTTGCTGACGCTCGCAGAAAGTAATGTGCTTGCCTTTTCGGGCAACGGAGTTACAATGCGTTTGGGTGTCTTGGTTCATGGTGTCTGGGTTTGTTGTAGAGAAATTACTCTAGCATACTTTGAACTTCTTGGCACCCTTTTTTGTGCCAAGTACCTGTTGCATTTAATTTTGCGATCCACAAGCGCGCGCGGGGCGCGTTTTTTGTGTTGACAGTAGTAAAAATTTTTTGTAACTTGACGTTGGTCTCCGTTTCTGGTTCTGAGGGCCATCTCTTAAGGGGTCAGATAGGAGGGGAATGCGGCATGAGCCGCTGCATGTCCTTGTATTAGTTGTCCCTCTTGTATAGCAGTTTTCCTGCTCTCTTTCTTTCGGCGTTAAGAGGATTTCCTTTGTCGTAGTAAGTATGGATGCGGTGACTCTCGCTTTCCCCACCTCACTCCGAGGGTGACTTTCTTTTTATTGGGGTTTAAAAAAATTGACAAGACTAAAAAAGAATGATAAAAGGAGGGCAGGACGAGACGGGGGGTTAAATCAAGCGAGAGGTGCAAGTCCTTTCACCCGTGT
>CANQAC010000008.1 GCA_947589345.1 uncultured Akkermansia sp. | reverse complement strand
TATTGAAAAGTTAGCAGAACAAGGAACATAAATTACCTTGCAAACTGTGACTCCCAATCTATCAAACCCCTCCAAGCTGTCAAGCCTAAATTCAAACATTCTTCAAAGATTTTGTGCAGTTAAGTGGATAGTTCCCATTTTTTTCGATGATGGGGGCGAAAGACGAAAGGAAAAAGAAAGATTCGTGGTTCAACGTTGCTGCGGGAGTCTGGGTTTTCGCAGGGCGGCCACAAGAAAGAACAGACCCAGGGCAATGACGGCGAAAGAGAGATATTGTCCGCGCGTGACACTGCCCCACATAGGAGAATCGGGTTCGCGGTAGCACTCCGTGAAGATGCGAGCGGCTGCGTAGAGGAGGCAGAATATCGCGCTGAAAATGCCAGCCGGCGCTTTTCGCCATACGAGACGCAACGTGATGAGAACTATAAAAATGATGAACCCTTCCCCGAGAGCTTCGAAAAGTTGTGAGGGGTAACGAGTTGTCAGAAATTGGCCGAGAGCTTCACGCGCGGCTTCGTTTTCCCGAGAAAGCGAGGCAATGGTGTCAAAAGAGACCGAACCATTCATTTGGAGGCCAGCAGCTTGACCCATGGCGGTGATTGCTGCCCGCTGCAGTGAAATCGGCAGTTCAAGGTATTCGAGAGGAAACTTCATGGCCAGAGGAAAGTCCGGCGAGCAGATTCGACCGTAGAGTTCCCCATTGATGAAGTTGGCAATGCGACCAAAGAAGAGACCAATAGGGCAAACAATGGTCAAACCGTCGCAGACTGAGAGTACAGAGAGGCGATGAAGTTTTGCATAGACGACAGCAACGATGAGAACTGCTAAAATCCCGCCATGTGAAGCCATGCCCCCTTCCCACACACGCAGCACCCAGAGGGGGTCGGAACACAATCCTTGCCAGCCGTGTGCCGGCAGCCAATAAAAGAAAAACTCCCCCAAGCGTCCACCTGCAATGACACCCACCAAGCAAACCAAGGTAATAAAGTCTCCCAGTTTTTCCGGTGGCACACAGTACAATTTGCGTTTCGACAATTGTAGCAGTGCCCAGTACCCGAGAACAAAGCCTGCTACATATGCCAAACCATACCAGCGGAGCGCGATGTGTTCAATCGGCAAGTTGACAATCACGGGATCGAGGTGGTGGATGTAGGTGGCAAGAGGTGGATTCATGGACGGGGCTCTTATAACACAGTGGGCCGACCGAGGCAAGTCCTGATTGTCCGGAAGGGTATCCCGGTTGATGATCCAGTTAGACTTTTTGAAAAAAATGAAAGAATTTGTAAGTTTTTTCTCGCCAAGAGGCTCGGTGGGGTGTATATAGATAAGGCAAACACTCTCTTTGCAGTTATGAAAATCAGATCTCTCCAGCGGCTCTTTTGCGCGTTTTTCGCAGCAGCTTCACTCGCTTATGGCGCTAAGGAGTGGGCGCCCGTGGCGAACCGGGTGGCGTTTTCGTTGGACCTCTCGAAGGCTGCTACTCCGGATATATGCGCCATACGCGGGGCAGATGAAATGGCTGGGGTGGAGGATTTGTTTAAGGATTGCAAGATTAAGCCGCAGTCCGGGGCGACGGATAAGGCGAAGAGTCAGTGGTTCCTGCTCAACATTCCGGTGCGGGTGTACGCAATGGGAACCAATAAGATGCGTGAGCTGGCACCGGCGCGCTACATACGTGAGCTGAAGGTGACGGTGTACCTGTTGGTGCACAAAGCGAGTGGTTCCGTGGAAAAAGGGGAAAATTCAAGCCTTGCGAGTGAGTACAACATGATCAAAAAAGAGATCACTTTCGTGGACATTCCTCTGGAAAAAGGGTCTGTGACTGAAAATGGACGCGAAATGGGTAAGGCGACGATGTGTGTGGGTGTGTTCATTCCGAAATCAACAGCCTCCATTCTCACTGGTAACTTTGACAATCCGAAGGAGATTACCAACCCTGGGGTGATAGCCGGCTACGCGGTACTTGCCACCGTCAACGGCGAGCCTTGCAGTGACTTCACCTCCTCCAACAAAAGTAAGATTGAGAAAGGAGAAACACGTAGCTCAAAGCTCTTTGATAAGAAATTGGTGAGTCGATTGGGTGAAAAGCGCTGGTGGGAGGAGCGCAGTCGCAATAAGTTTGATGAGCCGAATGTGGATATCTGCTCAATCGCAGAGAGTCCGTATGCTCCTTTTTACGGCAAGTACTACCCGCGCGTGAAACCCATGTACGGTACTCCTTTGCCGGAAGCGAATGATTCGTTGGAGGTCGGCGCGGCTTCTTCCACATCCACTTCAACGACGGGCAGGGGAGTTCGCCCCAACAGTGATACTTCTAAACCTTCTCAGGAAACGTCTCCAAGACCGTCTGCTACCACTCCTGGCGACGGGGAGGATTATGACTCTTCTCTTTGACCAGATTTATTGACTCTCTTCACCCTTTTTACATGACTATGGCTGAGTACAAGACAACAGTAGCACTTGAAATTGGCGCTCAGTGCGTGACGATGGCCCTCTTCAATCCGACTGCTAAGGGCTTCGTTCTCTCCCGTTACGCGCGTAGAGACATTCTTCTCGACCCGGTGGAAGAGGGAATGCGCATTGATTACGTGAGTCACGCGGTCGGAGAGCTCGTTAAAGAACTCAAAGTTCGTGGCAAGGATGTGCGCGATGTAGTGTCCGGGCAAAAAGTGTTTATGCGCTTTATTAAATTGCCGGCGCTTGACACGGTGGACGACATGGCCGAGCAGGTAGGTTTTGAGGCTCAGCAGCACATACCCTTTCCTCTGGAGGAAATTGTGTACGACTTCCAACTGTTGGGAAACGCTGAAGATGGTGAGCAGGAGGTACTCCTCGTGGCTATCAAGAAAGATGAGTTGGATGAGCTGAATGGGCAGGTGGAAGCTAATGGTCTGCGTACGCGCAGTGTGGATTGTTCCATCACTTCACTGTATAATGCGTATAAGGCTTCCTACCCGGACGAGAAGGAGGCGGTGATGTTGCTGGACATCGGCGCCAAGACAACGGATATACTCTTCATCGAGGAAGGGAAGTTTTTCACGCGCTCTGTGACGGCGGCAGGTTCCTATGTCACCAACACGATCGCGCGCGAGATGAACCTCAGCTTCCGTGAGGCAGAGGGACTCAAAGTAGAGCAAGGAATCGTTTCTCTCGGTAATGGTCACACGGACTCAATGCCAGAAGAACAGGCTACGCTCGCTTCTGTCATTAGCAATGCTATGACTCGCTTGAGTTCGGAGGTGCAGCGTACCATCAATCATTACCGTGCTCAGTACAAGGGCAACCCGCCCACCAAAGTTTACCTGTGCGGCGGGGGAGCTCGGCTTGCGTGTATTTCCGACTTTTTGCAAAACGCTCTCGATATTCCGGTAGAAATATTTAATCCGTTGCGGAGCATGGGCGTGAGTTCCAAGGTGGATCCTGAGGTTCTGGATAAGGATGCCCTCTGCTTGGGACCTGTGGTTGGAGCGGCTATTACAGGAGCGAAAGTTGGAGAATTTTCTATTGATTTGGTGCCAACGAGCGTGGGTAAGGATCGCGCTGAGAAAAAGCTTATTCCGAAAGTGCTTGTGGCTGGACTTATTGCCTTGGCTGGTGCCGGATTTTGTGCCTATGCTACCAATAAAAAAGCCAAACTTGCCGAGGAGCAACTCCGACAGGCGGCTGCTCCTATTGAGCAGGTGGACAGCATCCATGCTATTATGGAGCGAAACCGTACCAGGTATGAGCATAACTTGAAAGACATCAAGCAGTATTCCGGTCTGTACGCAGCGCGTTACGCCTACCCGGACTTGCTCATTCAGTTGGCAGAGAAGACAACTGCGCCCAATTTTTGGATCACAGATTTGGACGCACTCGTGGGTTATGATGCGGTGAATACGCCGCTTACGATCGGCTCTGAGGGAACGGATCGCCATCTTCTGCTGGATACACGCGAAACGCGTTCGGGTTCTATGGTGCGTTCTTTTGAAATGGTAGAACACAACAAAGCTCCACGAGTTACCGCGCTTCTTGTGAGCGGCTACTACTTTAAGAAAGGTAAAGAAGATCAGGGTAAGCAGCTGCAGCGTCTCAACGAATTGGTGGCTTCTAAGTTTGATGAGCGCAGTGCAGATTCACTCTTCCAGTTCAATTCAGAGAACGTGCGTGCTACGGGCGGGCACTTCTTCGTTGTGCAGAATGCGGAAAAATCAAAGGGACATAACTTGATTCCCGAGTACGCGGACAAGTTCTACATGGTCATGCCTCTCAAGACACCGCTGCCTGTGCCCGGTGCATCGGAACCTGCAAAAAAATAAGACAAAACCGGTAATACAATTCAACGTACTTCATCACGCGTTATGAACATTATGGAAAATAAACGAGTGACGGCCATTGCCCTGCTCATGGCGATTGCGTTCGGTGGAATATGCCACTATTCCTATGGACGCTACCAAGCGCTCAAGGCGGCAGAGGCGGAAATCGCTCAAGAAAAATCCAAGTTGGATGGCTATGCGGACGAGGAACTTCCGCCCACCCGCGAAAATAGCCGTTTGCTCGTGCAGGCCTCAGACTCCATAGAGGGGCTTGCCGCTGACCTGCGCCGGACCATGGAAGCTTATGCCAAGAGCTGTGCTTCACTCGGCAAGGATGCACAAGGGCAGGCCATAGCGCCCGACCGTTTCCAGAAGGAGGTCAACGATATGACGGCTAAAGTCGCCGCCTATGCTGCAGAGAGAAAGTGTGGCTTGTCGGCGGATGCGGCGGCGCTTGGACTTAATGAATACAAAACAGCGTCAGCGACGGAGCGCGATGCTCCTTATCTGAACTTTTTGTTGCATGCGGCGGACCGACTTGTGCGCCATGTGGTCGACTCGGGCGCACCCGCTGTCAAGCGCCTGTATTGCGCTCCGCTTCCGGAGGAACAGGTGGGAGCAAAGAGGCAGCCTGACTTTTTCCCGTTAGAACTTGAGATCACTTTCACCGCTCGCGCCAGTGCCGCAGATATTGACACGACGAAAGAGGAGACGCTCAGCGTTCTGCCACGGGTTATCAATGCGCTTAACGGTGATAAAAGCTTTTTCTTCACCATCACCGGGTTCTCGGTGAAAACAGCCAGTAATTTACCGATGCTCGCCCCTTATCGCGCTTCTTCGAAACAACCTGCCGGGGTGGATCCCATGCAGGGACAGCAGAAATCTGGGGCGACTTCTGCAAGTCCGGTAGCTCAGCAACTTACCGGTGCTGCCGATAGTAGCGTTGATGTCAGTCTTACTCTGCAGGTACTCTATTTCACCAAGGACAAGCTTTCCAATAAGCACTAAAACCCACAAACTTCAGACAATTTCCCATTATGGCAGACTCATCCAACACAGGTAGGAATTTTCTCTTAGTCGGTATTGTGCTGGGCGTGGGAGCCGCAGCGGCTGGTGTCTACGTTCTGAATACCCCGGAGCCAGAATCACTGGATGTAACACACATAGTGAGCGATAGTGAGAAGGCTGCGGCGCTTACCCAAGAGGCATCGCAGATGAAAGAGAATGCGCTTACGGAGCGCCGACTCGTGGATGCGGCACCTCCGCTTGAAGTGGCTTTTATCCCGCGAGACAAGGCGAAGGGTAAGAAGGTGCCACGGTACACGCCGCTGTTCTTTGCTCCGGACATTTGGCAGGTGCCGGATGCCGCACAGAAGAAGAATGTGGCGGTGGATTTGCTTGCGGCAGATTCCAAGCCCATTCACACTGCCATTCTACCAGATGGGTCATCTAAACCTGTTCCCAACGGATGGTTTTATTCCTATGGGCTGGAATCTTCAATCTGTGCGGCAGACGCGTTGCAACAGGATCCGGATAGTGATGGGTTCACCAATTCTGAGGAGTTTATTGCCGGTTCTGATCCTTCCGATGCTTCCAGCATGCCTCCCTTTGTGGTGGGTAGTACCGTGAAGATTGAGACTGTCGGCGATAAGCACGTACAGACTTTCTCTCTGGAACTGAGTACTGCCTCTTACTTTGACGAGAACACGGCTAATATCAGTGTCTTTTCCGAAAATGGACAGCGTGTTTTGCAACACAAGGAGCTTAAGGCTGGCGATCATTTTGGCTTGGGTGATGCAACATCTGGGCCTATGGACAAAAATCGCTTTACACTGGAAAAGATCGATAAAAGTACGGATCAGGACGGAATTGCCACTTATTTTGTTCACCTGAATGACGCATATACGGCTCTCAACGACAGCAAGCAATTTGACTTGAAGGCAGGCAGCCGTAATCGTCATGTTGTTCGTGATACTTCCGTCAAGATACGGGTTATCGCCGGTCCGGAGAAGGGGAAGGAGCTTACCGTTCAGTTGGGGCAGCAGTTTGCAGTGCCGGGATTCAAGGATACAAGTTGCGTTGTTACTGACGCTGGTAAGAAGAAGACACAAGTCAAAGTGAGTGTCAACGGGGGCCCCGAGTTGAGTGTGTCACCGGAGAAGACCGTCGCACCCTCTGGCAAGGAGTAGGAACCACAAATTCACAAAATCTGCATTTTTTTTAATTGTAGGCTTTACAAAGTAAAAAAATTCTGTCATAAATAAAACACCACTATGAATAACGCATCTCTCACCACCTCTACCCACAAGATGCTTGCGGTCAGTTTTTCGCTCGCATGTTCGTTTGTGTATGCCGGTACCGAGGGCTATCTCACTACCTCTACTGCCGCTGGCTCCAGCGAAGTCGGTCCCACTGCCGTTTACGCTGGACAGGAGGGTATGCAGAGCAGCATTAATGCGCGTGAAGCAGCGAGAAGAACAGCTGAGCGCAACGCAGCGATGCAACTGCTCGAGGAAGGTCGCAGCGCGTATGGGGAAGGGAAGTACTCCGTAGCGCTTGAGAAGTATCGTCAGGCGTGGGATCGGGTGCCACACGCGCCAGCTACGCGCAAATTGCAGGAGTTTATTCGCCAGAATATCTCTGACGCGTCAATCGCGGTAGCCATGGAATACGCCAAGGTGGGACGCTATGATGATGCCGAGCAACTTCTGCTGGATGTTCTTTCTCGCGAACCCGGGAATTCGCGTGCGCGGAAAGAGCTTTCTCTGCTTCGCGATCCGGTGCGCAATAATCCCGCTCTGACTCCTGAGCATGTGAAGAACGTAGATGAGGTGCAACGTCTCCTCCAGCTTGCGTGGGGATACCATGACCTTGGTAAGTACAACGATGCGTACGATACATTCAATGCGGTTTTGCGTATAGACCCGTATAATGAGGCTGCTCGTCGCGGACAGGAGGCTGTTTCCAACCGCCGCATGAACTACTACCGCAGCGCGTATGATTCTTACCGTCTCAAGGCGCTTGCTGAGGTGGACTCGCTGTGGCAGGAAGATGTTCCTGTTATCGAAAGCGCTAACGCTGCGTATTCGTCCACCAACACTGGTGGTCATGAACTCACCGATAAGCAGATCAAGGTGAACAATGCGCTCGACACCGTCAAAATTCCGCGCGTGAACTTTGACAAGACGCCCATCAGTGACGTCGTGGATTTCCTGCGCGGTGAATTGCGCAAGAGCGGAGAGGGTTCCCTGAACATCAACTACCGCGCTCCTTCAGCTATGCCTGCTCCTGTGGCTGCGGCCGCTCCTTCCAGCGATGAGGATGACGAGGATGGGGAAGAAGACAGTGAGGAGGAGGCGCCAGCGCCCGCTCCCGTGGTCGCGGGACCTGTTCCTGAGCCGGAAGTGACGCTGTCCCTTTCCGATGTGACCCTGCGCGAATTACTTCAGGAGGTTTGCGTAAATGCCGACTGCGTGTTCAACGTGAGTGACCGTGGCATCAATATATACATGGCCAACGACCCGTCCTCGAAGGTGCTCGAGCAGCGAGTGTGGCGCAACGTTCCGCTTTCCTTCTTCCAAGGTGAGGAGGGAGATGACGACGGAGGTTCTGGTGATGATGAAGATGATGCCTTTGCGTCTGGTGCGAAGAGTCGCTCGGCCAAGGTTGATGCCAAGAAGATACTCAAGCTGGCTGGTGCCAAGTTTGAGCCGAAAGGGGCAAACGCTTGGTACAGCCGCAAACTGCAGCAGTTGACCGTGTATAGCACCCCGGAGGATCTTGATGCCGTGGAGGATGCTTTGCTTGAGTTCCAGGAGGCACAGCCGCAGATGATCAAGGTAACCACAAAGTTTGTGGAGGTGACTCAGAATAATGACGAGGAACTTTCCTTCGACTGGGTGGTCAATCCCTTCTCTATTTCCAACAATGGTAGTGCGTATCTTGGTGGTGTGACTGGCGCGAATTCATCCCCTTCGCGCACCTATCAAGACTTCGTAACAAGTCCTGGTGCCGGCTATGGTAATAACCACCGTAACAACGGCGCTTGGCCTGTCACCAACAGCAATAGTCTTGCTGACTCGCGCGACACCATTACTAATGGCCTGATGACGGGCGGACTGCGTTCGGGTTCCGGAGCAATCACATCCTCCAACATGGACTCCTTGCTGGCAGGGGGGTCTCCGGGCGCCACTAGTAATGACAATGCGAGTGTCGCTCCCGGCATTCTGTCACTCTCTGGCATATATGATTCCGGCTCTTTCCAGATGATTATGCGCGGCTTGTCTCAGAAGCAAGGCGTTGACATGATGAACGCACCGTCGCTAGTACTCACACCTGCGGAGGATGTGAATGACTCACCGGAGGATAGTAGCATACTCTCTCCGATTGTGGATGATGGTGGTGCCCGCATAGAAGTGATCCGCCGCTTCATCTACCCGACCGGGTATTCCGAGCCACAAATTCCGGACGAAGGTGGTACATCTTTGGGTAGTACGACAAACGTGACGATGAGTGTGCCGGTGGCGGCTCCGTCTAACCCAGACGATTGGGGTGTTGAGGAGGTCGGCCTTGTGATGGTGGTGAAAGTGGAGGAAGCTCCTCGCAACAATATCATTAAGTTCTCTCGCTTCATTGTGCGTATTGTGGACTTCGAGGGCTTTGTAAACTACGGTTCCCCGATTGTATCTGGTGTTGCGACCAACAACAAGGTTGAGGAGATTGTCCTCACGGAAAACCGCATTGATCAGCCGGTCTTTGCCCGCAAGATGGTCAATACGCGTCTGTCACTTTTTGATGGGCATACAGTGGCTATCGGCGGCATGATTGAGGATAAGGTGCAGAAAGTGGAGGATAAGGTGCCTGTATTTGGTGATCTGCCTCTCATTGGACGATTCTTCCGAAGCAATGCTGAGTCCCACACCCGCAAGAATCTCACCATCTTTGTAACAGCGGATATCATTGACGCTGCTGGTAAACCGGTACGTAACCGCAGCGCTGAGGAGGCTCCAGCAGGGAGTGCCTCGGCACCAGGTCTCTTCCCGGAGGATGGCTTGGTAAATCCCTAAGATAAGAAACAGTGGCGGCGTTCCTCGATTGGATTTTGGTTGGGAGAGCCGCTAGGTGTTCACATGGGCGCACTTTTTCAAGTGCGCCTTTTTTACGGATAGCAGATATTTTTTCCTCTTGACGCGTGCTGAAGGACTATGGTAAATAGGGAGAGTATTCATGCGAAAGGAGAGTCCTATTATGAGACATCATTCGATACTTACAGGGATTACGTTAATAGGTGCGGTCATGATCAATCCCCTAGTCTGGGCAGATGGTCCTGAACCGCAAAAGAATGTATTGCGTGCCGCCAATTATGGTGAAACGCAGTTGAAGCAAATGCTCGATTCCGGCGTGTCGATAGATGTTGCTGATGATGACGGCGAAACGGCGCTCATGGAGGCGGCGGATAAAGGAAATGTATCGGCAGTTCAACTATTGCTCAAGTACGGAGCTCAAGTAAATCGAAGAGATGAAGATGGGAAAACGCCCCTCATGCATGCGGCGGATGAAGGTCATACTCAAGTCGTACAGATTTTACTGGCTTCCGGGGCAGATCCATCCGCGCGAGATAAAGATGGTGAGACAGCTCTGATGATGGCTGAGGATGAGCGCCATAACGATACGGTGGCTGTGTTGCGCGGTGTTTCCAAAGCGGCTCCTGCAGCTACCCCATCTGCACTTACGGGCAAAACCGGGATGAAGGCTGTACTGCAAGCTGCGTATTCGGGAGTTCCTGCTCTTCAACAACTGCTGGCCGGAGGCACATCTGTGGACTGCGAGGATAGTGATGGAGAAACAGCACTCATGGAGCTAGCAGACAAAGGCAATGCTGCTGCCGTACAATTATTGATCAAGCATGGTGCTCAGGTGGATCACAAAGATCACGAAGGGAAGACTGCCCTCATGGAGGCTGCAAGTGATGGGCACACGGATGTTGTCAGGGTGCTTATGGCGGCGGGTGCCAATCTGAATATCCGCGACGAGGATGGGGAGTCTGCTCTCATGAAAGCGGTTGCGGGTCGCCACGATGACACGGCTGCAGTATTGCGCGCCGCCGGAGCGCAGTAAGGTGCTTGTTTCTCGTCGGTTCACCACGCGCCGATAGAAGAAGAGTCACACAACAAATGGGCACACACGCAATAATGCGTGTGTGCCCAAGGCGTTTTTGTTCAAGAGGAGCCAGGATTGCTCTTTCCAATTTCTCTAAAATGGGGTAGAATGTCGCGCATGAATGAAGAATTACCGGAGCTTGTTGGAAAGCGCATTTATGTGTGTGGTAAGCTGCACCCACAGATACGTGTGGCAATGCGGGAGATTGAGCAGAGTGATTCTTTATTCCCGGATGGCAGCACGGAGCCGAATCCGCCCGTGCGTGTGTATGATTGTTCTGGTCCGTGGGGTGATCCTGACTGTCATTGTACCGTGGAGAAGGGTATCCCACGCATGCGTGAACCATGGATTGCCGCTCGTGGGGATGTTGAACACACACGGAGTGGCGCGTTGGTCGCGGCGGATTGCGTGAAGCCACCTACTCAACGTTCTTATGCCTCTCGCGGTATTATTACTCCAGAAATGGAGTACGTGGCCATCCGTGAGAATTTAGGACGCGAGGAAGTGTATAAAGCCGTATACGACCGGTTCCCTGATCGCAAGTCACGTCCGGAAGAGGTGCAGGTGATGTTGGACGAACTTGGAACAGGTATGCCACGGCCTTCGGAGCTGGAAAAGCTGGACAATTTTGGGCCGAAGAGTATGCAGCGGCGCGCCGATATCGGATATCGTCATCCTGCTGATTATGCGGAGAAAACAGGAGTACATGCCCCGGCTTATTACACTCCTGAGTTTGTGCGTGATGAGTTAGCGGCAGGACGCGCTCTCATACCAGCCAACATTAATCATCCGGAAGCAGAACCCATGATTATTGGTCGCCGATTCCTTTGTAAAATTAATGCAAATATAGGCAACTCCGCCATTTCTTCAGACATACGACAAGAGGTTCATAAATTGCGCCGTGCTGTACAGTGGGGAGCCGACACTGTAATGGATCTCTCCACTGGAACGGACATTCACCGCACACGCGAGTGGATTTTGCGCAACAGTCCGGTTCCTATTGGTACTGTCCCTATTTACCAGGCTTTGGAAAAGTGCGGTGGTCATGTGGAACAACTTACTTGGCAGATTTTTCGTGATACGCTTCTGGAACAGGCGGAGCAGGGTGTTGACTACGTCACTCTTCACGCAGCTCTTTTACAGAGGTTCGTACCATTTACAGCCAGCCGAGCCACGGGTATTGTATCACGTGGCGGCTCCATTATGGCCAAGTGGATGATGATTCATGATCAAGAGAACTTTCTCTTTACGCATTGGGCGGAGGTGTGCGCTATTCTGGCAGCGTATGATGTCGCGGTGTCTATAGGCGATGGGTTGAGACCGGGGAGTATAGCAGATGCCAACGATTTTCCACAGCTTGCTGAACTAGAGATACAGGGAGATCTTACTCAGTCGGCGTGGCGCTGCGGAGTTCAGGTGATGAATGAAGGACCGGGGCACGTGCCGTTGCATCTCATTCCGGAAAATATGCGCAAGCAGATGAGTTGGTGCCATGAGGCTCCGTTCTACACGCTCGGACCCTTACCCACGGACATAGCGCCGGGCTATGATCACATAACCGGCGCTATTGGCGGGGCCATGATTGCGCAGCGCGGATGTGCAATGCTTTGCTACGTGACGCGCAAAGAACACTTGGGACTGCCGGATGCAGAAGATGTGCGCGAAGCTGTGGTTACGTACAAATTGGCAGCGCATGCAGCCGATTTAGCCAAGGGACATCCTGCCGCGCAACTGCGGGACAATGCGTTGGCGAAAGCCCGGTTTGAATTTCGCTGGGAAGATCAGTTCAATCTTTCGCTCGATCCACAACGAGCCAGAGAGTACCACGACCAGACGTTGCCGCATGCCAATGCTAAGAAAGCACATTTTTGCTCCATGTGCGGACCAAACTTTTGTGCGATGAAGCTCAGTCAAGAAATTCGGGAACTCCACCCTGATCGATCATGATGATGAAATGCCATCCTCTTTTTGCTCCTCCTCTTCCGCGCATCGTCGGTGTGGCCTCCGATACAGCTTCCTTGACCGCCGTGCGTGCAGGGGATTGCGATATAGTTGAATTGAGGGTTGACGCTCTGCCGGAAGAGGAACAGTATGGCATGCCTCCTCTGCTGCCCACCACAGTGCCGGTGTTGCTTACCTGCCGTGATGCAACGGAGGGTGGACATTGCGTGATATCACAGGCGGAGCGTGTAGCTTGCATCGAAAGACTCCTTCCTATGGCAGCAGCGTTAGATTGGGAAATTGCTCAGCAGTCGCACGCGAAAGATTTGTTGTCGCGGGCTCGAGCTGCCGGTATTGCATGGGTAGCTTCGGCACATTTTTTCGACCGCACGCCTGAGGTACACGAGCTGGAGAGCTTGGAGCAATCGGCTCTTTCTGCCGGAGCAGATTTGGTGAAGATTGCTTTTACCCCGCAAAACATGCAACAGGTAGAGCAATGCGCTGAATGGCTTGTGCACGCGAGACATGCCAAGCCTGTTGCTCTCATGGGCATGGGCAACCTGGCCGAAAAGAGCCGCCTGTACCTCTGCGAACGCGGCAGTGCGCTGCTGTACGGCTATCTGGGTAGCAGTCCCAGCGCTCCCGGTCAAATGAGTATGGCGCGTTGCCGAGAGATCATCGGTTATTGACGCCAGGGCACTCATTGAGGACCTCCGAGAACATCCCACGGGGGAGCCTGTTTCTTTAGCTTGCTTTGCCAAGAGGTCCAGTCTTTACAATTCACTCTGACTGATGCAGTGCCACTTGAGTATGACGTTATATGTCTTTGCCGCCATCACCTAAACTCTTTATCCACGCCCTCATAGATATCCCCTTATATATTTCCCATTCGACCATGTAATCATCTGCGCCTCCCTTTCGGAAATAAACCCGTAGGACATAAAAGGGCTCACCATCGAGTTCGTAACGCTCTACATAAATGGCATCGCTTGTCATGTCTGCTTTTTCAGCTCATGGCATCGCCAAATGACTTACATCCAAACGAACGTCCTGTCCATCAATTCTGATGATCCCTTTCCTCAGGTACTTCCTCGGCGGATTTTGGAGCGCGTACAGGAAGAGCTTGTCCTTCCATACGCATATTTGTGGGGAGAACTTTTCTTCCTCTTTCCCGGAAGTCACGTCGGCTTCGAACGTCACCCCGTACCCTTCATCCAATTCTATTTCTACTCGCTCCGTTTTTTCAGACGAACACGAAACCAATCCAAATAACAGGCAAATTTGTAGAAGATTGCCCTCTCCATCTTTTCTTCCTGTTTCAGGGTTGCCGCTGCTCGGATTGTTCATCCGCCGGCAGCACATCCAGCTCGGATATGGCAGCGTAGTCTCCTCCACTGTGGGAGCTGAGCGCAACGAGGCGCACAAAACGCGCTACGGCGGGAGTAAAGAAGAGAGCTTGTTGCGGATCCGTGTGATCTGCAAAGGAGCCACGAGCTACCGGATCACTCCAGTTTTTGCCATCCATACTCACGTATACTTCATAATCCTTGATGCGAGCATCTTGAGGAGGCGCCGCCCGGTATAACAAGCCTTTAATGGTGCGCTCTCCACCTAGGTCAAGCCGAATGTCATGTGGATAACTCGCCACAGTTACGCCTTTCATCGTGTGCCAGTATGTTTCCTCATTTCCGTCTAATACATGCACTGCTTGTCCTATGCCAGGCAGCTCTGAGCTGACGTAGTTCACCGAGAAATACGCACGTGGTGGGTAATCTCCAATCACACGTGTAACGATGGGTACAAACTCGGCTAAGGATGCATATGGCTCACCTTCCATCATAGGTTCTAGACATACTATTTTCACGAAATGAGCCGTCTGCATATCGGGCATAATGACGCTTTGTTCGTGGTCGCTATCTTCCATTTCCAGCACGCAGGCTGGTTGATTGGGCCAGCTTTTGCCGTCCATGGAGAGGTAGAAGGCTATTTTGCGCACGCGTGAAGAACTGCGAGCCTGTCGTGGGGTGATTGTGAATCCACGTAGTTCAGAATCGACGCCGAGGTCGACAATAACCTCGTGCGGATATTGCGCTGCTGGTTCGTGCCATTGGCTATGCCAATAGGTATCACTTCTGCCATCAATAAGACTCCATGGTGATTCACTGCGCCCGGAAGTTGACGAACAAGAGACGATGCGCAACAAATTGCTCGGGCGCCAATCATCGAAATGTTGCCATGTAGTTGCAGAGTCCAAACAGCCTTCCATGGAAGCATAGGCGCGGATGGTGCCTTCTTCACGTTGCAAGAATGGATGCGTGTACACGGATGGTGAACCGTCGGACAGGATCATGTGGATTTGCGCGTCCTTCGTATCGCAGTGAGCGTGTACATAGCCAAGTTCGTCTCGGGAAACGGTTACGGCGCCAGCAAGCGGGAGCGATCGACGCCCCACCTCAATAGGATCGTCCTCCGGCATCACAGGCTGGAGTGAGAAGGAAAAAGAAGTAGGACCTGCCAGCGGTATATCACGGTCGATAGGTCGCGGGCCGCACGATGCGCCTCCCAACCCGAGAGTGATGGTGTCAATGTTCAGCACGGTAGCGCCGGCGGGTTGAACTTCTTCGGGGTGAGCTGCTGCAAAAAGAGCTTGGGCTGTGTACGGTAAAGCAGAAAAGTTGAGTGTAGAACCCTCGGAGGAAGAAATGAGCAGACCAACGCCATGTTCATCAGTGATTGCTATCCAACGGGTATCCATGCGATTGCCCATTTCCATGGGAAGCGGATAGTTTTCGACCATATCACGTACCGTGCGCGAGTAGATACCAACCGGAGATCCCGATTTACGATCCGGGTAATTTTCGCCGGGTCCACGACCAAACCAGCGCACATGATTGAACTTTTCGGGCAGTTGCATCGTGTACCCTAAGCGAGGTAACACGATCTTGTCGATCTTTGGAAGTATTCCTGCTTGAACGCTCACGTAGGCATTCGGCAGTACGGTGTATACTACCTGTGTGGAATAGCTGAAATCTTTCTCAGTAATGGGGCCATTATCCTCCGGTGTAAATTGAGCGTGGTTGTACAGGTAGCTATCTAAGCTCTCTTTGCGCAACCCTCGGCTTGTCACATCACACGAGATGCGTACAACTCCATCAGAAAGACGCTCTACGAGGAGAGGGGAGGCAGTGTGAACCATGTTTCGCATACCATTCTGCAACCATTGATTCATGACCCATTTGTCGTTAGCAAGAGGAGCTCGGAAAGAATTAAGGTGCAGAGTTGCCTTATCTCCGATGAGCTCGTGACCATTGACGATATAGTTTTTAATGCCTCCGGTGACTTTATCAATGCTCAGCGAGAAGTTTTTCCCAAGGATAAGGATCTCGGCACTACGATTGCGAACCTCGAGCTTTAGTGACGCATCCAGTGGCATGATACGTGACTTTGCTGCATATCCGGTCAGAGCTTCTGGCAACTCTATCTGCTCTGTGGCTACCGTGTATCCAGCTTTCGCCCAAGCTGTGTCTTGTGACAGTCGGAAACTGACATTTAAGAAATACTTGCGATTTGGCTGAAATTGCTGAAAGGGTATTTCGTTTGCTTTCAGAAGCCAGTTCTCAGATGCCAGAGGAGCGACGTTTATACGAAAATCTCCCTGAGCAAGCACGCGGTTGCCTTCCTCTGCGATTTCCCAATGCGCAGTGTATTCATTCAGATCTGTAAAGAGGTGTTTATTGCGAAAGTTGAGAGTTATATCACCATTTTTGGAAGCGCTTAGCATGGAGATGCCAACATTTTGCTGTACTTTGCGAATCTCATCGTACTCCGGAGTGGTTGTGCGGTCACTGTAGATGACCCCTTTCATGCAAAATATGCCGTCATTGGGCGCTTCACCACGGTCGCCTCCGTAACTCTGTCGGATGATTTTGTTGCCGTCAGGGGTAGTAACTTCCTGATCATAGCTTTGGTGGATCCATTCCCAAATGGCGCCTCCAATGATTGAGTCACTCGTTTCAATGGCGTCCCAATAGTCCTGCAAATTCCCCATAGAGTTGCACAAAATGTGTGCATATTCGGAGATGTACCACGGTTTATCTACTTTTCGGGCAGCGATTTCACGTGTCCAGTGTACACTTGGATACTGGTTGGAACACAAATCAGCCAGATCATTATTGCGCTCATATTGTGTGGGGCGGGAAGTGTCGCGAGATTTAACCCAATCGCGTACGGCAGCAAAATTTTCGCCTGGACCGGCTTCGTTGCCATATGACCACATGATGACGCAGGGGTTGTTTTTGCTCTGTTCGACCATGTTTTTGTTACGCCACACGTGCTGAGCCTTCCATTCTTTGGGATGAGAGAGAGATTCTTCGCCGTAGTAGTAACCGTGGGACTCAATATTAGCCTCATCGCACACGTAGATTCCCAGTTCGTCACACATTTCATAAAAGAAGGAAGGCTGGGGGTAGTGAGAATTGCGGATGTGGTTGATGTTGCCTCGCTTCATGAGCAGCAGTTCGGTGCGGCATTCTTCTGGTGTCACAGTGTGTCCATTGGCATGCTGGCTCTCATGGCGGTTTACACCCTTGAGTTTCACAGGCATACCGTTCACTAGAAATCGTCCACTATCCAATTTTACTTCGCGGAAACCCACGAGTCGGGATATGGTCTCCGAGACACGCCCATTGGCATCTTTTAAGTACATGAGCAGTCGGTACAAATTAGGCTTTTCCGCACTCCAGAGCATGGGGTTTTGTACTCGAACTGCAATTTCTTTGGATGCGGATTTTCCAGGCTGCACGCGTCCGCGTGCGGGGCTGAGGGCCGCCACACGTTGTCCATCGCGAGTGAGCAACTCAGCTTCCACCTCATAGGGTTGTTCATCATTAGTACGGTTACTGACTTCCACTTCAACGCGCAAATTGCTGTCGGTATAATCAGAGCTGCCATCCGGGCGTTTTGCAAAATCGGTATGTACAAAGAAATCACGGACAAAGACTTGGGGCGTGGCGTACATGCTTACGCTACGGAATATGCCGGAGAGACGCCACATATCTTGGCACTCCAGGTAGGATCCGTCACTGTATCGGTACACTTCGGCAGCTATGGTGTTACTGCCTTGGTGCAGGTAGGGGGTGATGTCGAATACGGCGGCAGTGCGGCTATCCTTTGAAAATCCCACTTTCTTGCCATTCACGAACAGGTAAAAGAAGGAATCCACCCCATCGAAACGGATGAACACGCGCATGCCGTTCCATGATTCAGGCAGCACAACCTCACGTCGATATGAACCCACGGCATTCGGTTCACTCTGTGGGGTCGTGTATGTCTTTTCGGTATCGTTACGCGGTGGGGTCATCACACGAGGCCAATCGCGTACCATCGTGTAGTCCTGATTGCTGTAGATAGGCGTGCCATAGCCTCGCATTTGCCAATTGCTTGGCACATCAATTTCGGCCCATCCTTCCACGTTGTATTCTGGCTTGTAAAAGTCCACGGGGCGATCATCCGGTTTGGGTGACCAGTGAAACTTCCACATACCATCCAATGACATCCAGAGTGAAGAATCCTTACAGGTTCCTCTTAAAGCTTCTTCTCGATTAGCAAAAGGTTCAAAAAACGCCCGTGCTTCCTCGCGTCCCTCAGAGAGGTGTTGCGGGTTTTCCCAATCGGGATTGGGGGTGTAGGTTGCTTGATCCGCCGCGTTCATGATGCTTGTGCTGAGCATAGCCGTGTATAGAATCAATTTCCGCGTGTCCATACGTACAATGTACGAGGATGAATGCGTTTTTCTATCAAATGACTTGCAAAAATTTGACGGGATAGTGAGGAAAGACAAAAGATTGTGAGGTAACGAAGCGATTTTGTCCGGCTGAACGAAATTACCGTGTTTATATCAGCAAGGTGTGCGTTGATTATCAAGAAATGGGAGGATAGGTAAAATCTCCTTAGGCGGCGAATCGTTAAGTAGCTGGTATTATGCGTCATGGTTGTTCTTTTCGGGAGGCAGAAAATACTGTGTAAAGGAGTTAGCAATCTGTTGGAAGCAACAGCCTCGATTCCTTCAATCTGTTGATATGACGGAGATTATGAAACTTGCATTGTGCATAAATTGGTTTGTGTCAAATAAAGGGATTTTTCTTGCGTTGGCAGATAGACGTGCTATAATGCAAGCGTTATGAGTACCAGTATGACAGAGACATCGGTATCAGATTCCGTGAAGAGGTATGCACGCTACCTCATGGTGATGGCGGGGTTGGGTGGATTGCTGTACGGAATAGATGTGGGTGTGATAGCAGCAGCAGTTCCATACATAGAAGAAACATCTACTTATACACCGTCGCAGATTTCCGTTGTGGTAGCTGCCGTGCTATTTGGTTCGGTGCTTTCCTCCCTGTTTGCCGGTATGATGGCCGAGTGGCTCGGGCGCAAAAAAGTGATTATTATTTCGGCCTTTCTTTTTACTCTGAGTATTCCCATAATTTGTTTTTCTGACGGAGTTTTCGGAGTCCTCATGGGAGGGCGAATTTTACAGGGAGCTTCTGCCGGTTTGGTGGGTGTGGTGGTTCCCATGTACTTGGCGGAGTGTTTGGATGCCGGTTCGCGCGGCAAAGGGACTGGAATGTTCCAATTTTTGCTCACGGTAGGGCTGGTTTTTGCAGCTGTTGTGGGTTATGTGACCACGACGTTGGTGGGGGCGGCTACGGACGTGACCGTACCCGATGACATGAAGACATTGGCTTGGCAGATGATTTTTTGGTGTTCAGCAATCCCTGGACTCATCCTGTTTTTCGGAGCTTTTCGTTTGAAGGAGTCTCCTCGATGGTTGTACCGCCGGGGGCGGGAGGATGAGGCTCTCATCGCATTGGCTGCCAACAATGGTGAGGAAGCTGCGAAGGAGATTTTGACGGAAATGAAGGCTGCTGATGCTGCTGCAGAGGAGGAGAAAAAGGCCATTGTGGCGGCTTCTGCGGGCGACAGTTTGTTGCAACGAAAATATGTGATTCCTTTTGTCTTGGCTGTGGTGGTGCTGGCCTGCACCCAAGCGACGGGTATTAACTCTGTTCTCAACTACTCTGTTAAAATTTTCCAACAGGCCGGCCTTGAAGGGCAAAGTGCCAATATCGCCGATATGGCTATCAAGGTTGTGAATATGCTCATGACAATCGTGGCCGTCTCATTGGTGGATAAGAAAGGGAGAACTTTCTTGCTCAAGGTGGGAACACTTGGTATTATTGCAGGGTTGGCCGGCGTGGGTGCCATGTTTCTCTCTGTGGAAGATCAGCGCGTGGATGTCACGGACTACGTAAAGCAGCAGGTTGTAAAGCACGAGGGAAAAGATTCCTACGTGAAACTTTCAGTGGACGACGCTGTGAAAACCGTAGCAGCACAACATCCCGAGCTTATGCAAGGAGGGGATGTAGCGCCGGGAGTGCAACTCATTGTTACCTACGAGCAGGGCGATTCCTCCAATCAGGTTGTTGCAGAAAAATTTGATCGCCAGGCCAAGTTAGCCTTTGTGAAGAAAGCGCTCCCTACGGAGACATACCAAGACAATGCCATGGCGCCCGTAGACGTGGCTGGAGCGCAAGTTGCTTTTCGCACCGATCTCGGTAAGGATTCCATCAAGAAGGATAGGGTGTACCAGCTGTCTGATAAAGTCAGGGATGAAAAGACCCGTCCGACGCTTGCTGAAGGTATAACTCATGAGCAAGTAGAGAAAGCTCTGCTGGAGCTGGAACGCAATGGCGATCGAGTTATTATTGCTCCGGCTTTCGTCCCGAAGCCCACTTTCGTGGATCACATGTGTTTCTGGAAGAATTATCCGGAACCCGGATCGCTGGAGCAGCTGAGCATCACGCGTGCGGAGGTGGGTATGAAACCCGCTCCTCTCACTGGATGGCTTGTGACGGTTTTCTTTGTGGTCTTCATTTCCTTTTATGCGGCGGGACCGGGCGTGTGCGTATGGTTGGCGTTGTCAGAGCTTATGCCCACGCGCATCCGAGCCAATGGCATGGCGATTGCTCTTCTCATTAATCAGGGAGTTTCCACCACCATCGCTGGAACTTTCCTCCCGTGGGTTGGTGCGCTTGGTTATTCGAGCGTATTCTTCACACTGGCGGCTTTCACGGTGATATACTTCGTCACTGCTGCTTTCTTCCTACCGGAAACCAAAGGGCGTACTTTAGAGGAGATTGAGCAGTACTTCACTACTGGCAAAATGCCCGATCCGAAGAAGGAGCTACGGGCAGATGCCTGATGAGTTTTTACGTCTCTCTCTCTATTTACTACCCGGAATTGCAACCGACCTCGCCGTCCAGCGAGGTCGGTTGTTTTTTACACGTACGACAACGTAATTCTTTTTGCCGTATTTGGAGTTTGCCTTTCGATACAAAATGTGCTAGTATCGTGGCCGAACGATTATGAAACATCTGCTTCTCGTCCCGCTCTTTTTGAACCTTTTTTTTGGACAGACGTACGTGGTGGCTTACGATAATCCAAACCTTCCTGCGGGGCAGGAGTCTGCTTCTGCTGGAGAGGGTAACTATGAAACTCAAAGTCTTATCCTTAAGAATCGTATGGAAGCTTGTACGGAGCAGTTTAAGGCGATCAAAAAACCGTCCCGCAGTCTGGCATTGACATACGAACGATGCTTAAAGCTGGTGAGCGATGGTACCAGAGAGATCGATAAACAGATCGAAGAATCAAATCGTTCAAAGCTTCAACTAGCTGAACTTAATGAGCGGATTTTCTCATTTGACATTATTCCGAACGATCAGAGGATGCAATATGTAAACGACGGGCGCAGTGCCATCAAAAAAGCGGTGCATGCCATGCGGGGACACAGCGAGGCTCAGCAAGTTGAAGGAATTTCGCTTTTTGAAAATGTGGTGAGGACAAATTATCGTGGTATTCCTGAGTATACGGACGCCAAGAATGTATGCGTCGAGTTGCTTGCGAAGCTCAGTAAGAAATGGAATCGCTCCATGAATGCACTCACTAAAGCTCGGGGAAAACTCAACTCGAGTGCCGCGGAAAAGAGTGCAGCTGCAGATGCACGCGTGTACGAAAAAATTAAAAAGAATCTGGAGGCAGAAAATAAAGACATTGAAAAGGACTGGTTTGCTCCGTCTCAGAACAATGTGCAACTGATTGAACATGCGTATAATAGAGCAAATGCTTTGCTTAAAACTCTTACAAATGACCGCACTGAAGATGACGGAAAGACTGAAGAAAAATTACAGGCGTGCTGGAAAAATTTGGATGAAGTATGTAGCATGATGCAGCGAGGAGAGACTAATGAGGCGCTTGAGGCTCTTCGCGGCAATGAGGCGCTTTCCGCAGTACGATCTCTACGCGAGGGGTATATTGATAACGAATACAGAGACAAACTTGTCCGCCAGATTGACGCTCTGCGTTCTGAGGTGCGTGAACGAATGCGTACATCTTCCAAATTGAATAGTTCTCTCAAACGTAATGATCTTGCTATCATTCGAGCATTCAGTTCTGCTGAGCGACAACTTGATCGTCTCGAGACCGAACTAGCCAGGTACAAAGGCGAGCAGAAAGAAACCGGAGCGGATCGTACGGAGGATTCGTTTCACTCTGAAAAAGTAGAGGATAACGCCGAGGAAAAATCGGGTATAGAGAATGAGAAACTCGGACAGGACGATGACGAGACCCCAGATAACGATGGTAAGGGCGAGTGATTTTTCGATCATGTCAACGTTCTTGAGGAATTTTATTACCAAGGGAAGCATGTTGGCGCTGTTGGCCATGGTAGCGGTTGCCTTGCAAGCGCAGGCAGAGGATATACCCGAGGAAACGGCGGGTGTTTTTGAGCGCTACATTGACCTCGGACGAGATTTGAGCGATGTCATGGAGAGCGTTAAAGACAAGCAAAGTGCAGAGGTTGCTGCTTCCAAGTTGAACGAGTTACTTCCCCGGGTCGGTAAGTCCCGAAGGGAGATAGGTTGTATTTCATCACTCTCACCTGAGCTAGCTGCTCAGGTGATCGCTGTGTATGAGAAGCCGATGCGCACGGTGTGGGGAAAAGTTTTTGATTGCATCTATCGACTGCAGAGGGTGCGTTGCTACGAGTGTGTGCCATTCTTTCGTTCATTTAGTATACTATGTTCTCTTCTCGATTCATAATGAATAAGTTGTTTTTTCTTAGTGCTATGGTGCTGATGGCTTCCTTTATTCAAGCGCAGCAAGGGCAGCAGCCGTCTCAGATGGACTATCGAGAGACGGATGCTTTTTCTCCGGAAGAGGTCCATATTCGTGCCGGTATAGCTATTCTTGCTAAATTGTGCAATACACTTGCCCGAGTGCAGGATGCGCGCTCTGCGCAGGCGGCTGTCCCTATTATCATGAATTTGTCGCATGAATTGCATGCATGGGGGCAGCAATTACCATCTCTTCCGCAGCGCAGTCAAGATGTCGTGAGTGCTTATGAGCATCGCTATTTACCTGTTATTGAAAAAATTAACGGGTATTTGCGCGTCCAAGGGGAACGATTGTCAGCTTCTAATTACTACGGCACGCAAGATCTTCCGGCCGCTCTCATGACTTTATACAGCTCTGTACAGCAATGAGTAGATGGTTGTCTAGGTCAGCAGGGGCACTTGCTCTTGCACTATCTCCCTCAGCTGTGCTTGGGGCGGAGGAAGTGCCCCGCTTGCTACAAGATGATGGTCCCCAGCTGCGCCGTCAAATTGCTCAGGCGCAATCAGACAGTGTCATCATACTCCCGAAGCGAGTGTACCATTTTTTTCGTGCGTCAGCGCCTAGAATGAACTTTTACGTGTCCAATCACGATCAGCGGAAGGATATCCCGGTGGGGTTGCCATTCATTCACAAAAACGGGGTAACGTTGGATGCGCAAGGCAGCACTTTTATCTTCCACGGAGACATGCAGCCCGTGCATATCCAGGATTGTTCAGGGTTATCTTTGCGTAATGTTACGATTCGTTATGCTGATCCGTTTGTTCTGGAAGCGAAAGTGTGCGGTATTGACGAAAACAAGATTACTCTGCGGATCCACCCGGGGGAGCGATATTGCGTGCAGGATGGAAATCTTTACACAGTGCAGGACGAATATTCGGAAAGAGTCCGAGTAGCTAACGCTTTTTATCCAGATGGTTCTATGGTACCAAGTGACGGTGCAGGAGACATTGCGTGGGATTATCATGTAGAACAACTGGCAGAGAATCTGGTACAAATTGAGGAGGATGCCTCATCATTGAGACTTGAGCCTGACTGTGTACTAGTACTCCGTAGTGGTTCCCGTCCGCACCCCGCGTTGCTTTTATACCGTGCTAAAGACGTCACACTCAAAAACGTTATTATTGAGGACAGCCAAGGAATGGGGCTGCTGGCGCAGCGTAGCGAGGGAATCTCTTTCCTTGGAGGAGGGTGCATACGTCGAGCAGGACGTTATTGCTCCACCTCGGCAGATGCTACACACTTTTCCAACTGTCGAGGGAAGATCGTTGTGAAGGGAGCTTTGTTTGAAGGGATGATGGATGACGCTATAAACGTTCATTCTACTTGTCTTGCCATTGAAAGGGTTGAGAACTCCACGAGCATTGTCGCAAAATATATGCACTACCAATCTGTGGGATTTGAGGTGTTTTCGGATGGAGAACGTGTACAATTTGTACGCGGGAAAACTCTGGAAAATGTGCCTGAATTAGGATGTGTCAAAAAAGTGGAGATGCTTGATGAACAACATGTGAGATTGATCTTTGAAGCACCTGTGCCAGAAGGAATAGGCGAGGGGGATGCCGTGGAAAATGCAGATTGGTATCCTTCCGTGGAGTTCGTCAACAATACGGTACGTTACAACCGCGCTCGCGGCGCTCTATTTACCACGCCGAAGCCGGTATTGGTAAAGGACAACAAGTTCGTGCGTTCGCATGGCAGCGCTATTTTATTGGCGGGAGATGCCCAAGATTGGTACGAGAGCGGGGCGTGTAACGACGTGAAAATTATTGGAAATCTCTTCGATCATAACCTTACTGCTTCCTATCAGTTTACAGATGCTGTTATCGCCATTTGCCCGGAGGTGCGTGACATCGCGAACCAAAAGAGACGGTATCACCGTAATATTCTGATTGAAGGCAATACGTTTCGAACGCATCACGTCCCACTGCTTTCCACACGCTCCGCAGAGAATGTGACATTCAATGGGAATAAGGTGCTGTGGGATGATCTCTTCCAACCGAGGGGGAACGGGTGCATTTTTATCATTAATGAGCCAGCTCCCCAAAAAATAATCCTCCAAAACATTCACCCATAATCCTATTATCCCCAGTATGTCCACAATTCGTCCCTTTGCTGCCCTCCGTCCACCTAAGCAATATGCCAAGCAGGTTTCAAGTCTACCGTACGATGTGATGAGTCATGAAGAAGCCTGTCGTATGGCGGCAGGGAACATCTCTTCCTTCCTGCACATTTGCCGAGCGGATATAGATACCTCGGAAAGGGAAATCCATGATGAGATTACCTATACCAAGAGTCGCGATAATTTGCAGGATTTCATACGACGCGGCTTTCTGGCTCGCGATGCGGCGCCTTGCTATTACATTTACCGCCAGATCATGTGGGGTCGCGTGCAGACGGGTATTGTGGGCTGTGCCAGTGTCGATGAGTACTTGAATGGAACGATCAAAAAACATGAGCTTACCCGCAAGGAAAAGGAACTGGATCGTATCAACCATTTTGACGCATGCAGCGCACAGACAGAACCGGTATTTCTGGCTTACCGCAAGCATGAAGGTATTTCCTCAGCCATGCGCGAGTGGATCAAGTTCCACAAACCAGAGTATGACTTTACGAGTGAGGATGGCGTGATCCATATTTTATGGCCGGTGGATGACCCTGCTGTCATAGATACTATTCGCCGCGGGTTTGAAGAAGTGCCGACTCTCTACATAGCGGATGGACACCACCGCACAGCTTCTTCTGCAGCTGTCTCGACTCGTCGTCGCAAGCAGCATTCGGACTATACCGGGGACGAAGAGTTTAATTATCTGATGGCTGTAACTTTTTGCGATGAGGATTTGTTTATCATGGACTACAACCGCGTGGTGGCAGATCTGAACGGTCACAGCCGTGAGGAATTCATCCGACTTATCGGAGAGAAGTTCGAGGTGGTGCCCGCTGACAAAAAGGAACCTGTATCTCCGCGTGCCAAGCACAGCTTTGGCATGTGCTTATGCGGCAAATGGTATACGATTACGGCCAAATCCGGTACTTTCGATGAACAGCATCCCATCCACAGTCTCGATTGCTCGATTCTGCAGGAGAACCTGCTGGCCCCTATCCTCGGTATTGATGATCCGCGCATCAGTCCGCGCATCGACTTCGTGGGCGGCATCCGCGGGCTGCATGAGCTCGAAACGCGCGCAGGCAAGGACGGAGTGGCTTTTGCCCTGTATCCGGTCAGCATGGAAGACCTCTTCCATGTGGCTGACAGTGGCGAAATTATGCCTCCCAAATCGACGTGGTTTGAACCGAAGTTGCGCAGTGGCCTTTTTGTGCATGAAATCGAGCGATAAAGGGCGTTTATTTTCCTGTTCAAAGCTCTGATTTTGCCGTAGAATGTGGATATGTTCAAGGGACAACCGAATGAGAGGAAGATGACCTCACTCTTCGCAACGTCGGAGGCGGAGGAGACTGCCTATTTGTCCCAACAAATCATCACATGTCTGGGTAACAAGCGCGCGTTACTTGCTCCTATTTTGAGAACCGTTGAATATGTTAAAGAGCAATTGGGGAAGAATAAAATCAGTTGTCTGGACCTTTTTTCCGGCTCCGGCATCGTGTCGCGCGCGCTCAAGGCTCACGCAACGGATTTGTTCAGCAACGATGTAGAGCCGTATGCGCGTGTCATTAGTGAATGTTATTTGGCTAACCCGTCGGATGTGGAAGGCAATCGCATGCTAGCTTTGTACAACGAGCTGAGGAAACGTGTGGAAGATGAGTTGAGTCCCGGTTTCGTCACGCATCTGTACGCCCCAAAGAATGATGACGAGATACAGCCGGGGGAACGTGTCTTTTACACACGTCGCAACGCCATGTATCTGGATACGGCGCGGAGACTCATTGATGAGGTCGTACCGGGGCGCATGAAGCCTTTTTTCATTGCCCCATTGCTCTACGAGGCATCGGTGCATACCAACACATCCGGCGTGTTCAAGGGGTTTTACAAAAATAAGCGAGGAATAGGTCAGTTTGGTGGGACAGGACGCAATGCGTTGGGGAGGATCATGGCAGATATCAAGCTTCAGTTGCCGGTTCTTTCGCACTTTGAAACTCGGAATCACATATACCGCCAAGATGCCCGGGATTTGCAGGTTCACCTGCCGGTTCTTGACTTTGCTTATTTGGACCCGCCGTACAATCAGCATCCCTACGGATCCAATTATTTTATGCTGAATTTGCTCACGGATTACCGTGAGCCCCGGGAGATTTCGTCGGTGTCAGGCATACCGCGTGACTGGAATCGCTCGGTATTCAACAAAGCGCCTCTTGCTCGCACAGCGATTTTCGAAACCATCGCAAGTTGCCCAGCCAAATTCATTTTGCTTTCGTATAATTCGGAGGGGTTCGTGCCTCAGGAAGAGTTGCGCGATTTTATGGAGAGTTTGGGAGAATTATCTGTCATGGAAACCTTCTACCCCACCTTCCGAGCTTCACGCAACCTGAGCAAACGACCTCTGCGCGTGTGTGAGCGTTTCTTTCTGCTAAAACGAAAATAAGATCGAACAAAAAAGCTTATGAAAATACTCATACCAACCAAATTGGATAAAGCAGCTGCAGCTGCACTGAACGCTGCGGGTTATGAAGTCGTGCAGGATGATACAACCCCGCTGGCCGAGCAGGCGAAGACTCATGCCGATGCCGTGGGGCTCATCGTGCGCTCAGAGAAAGTGCCGCCGGAGATTATTGACGCCATGCCGGGACTTAAGTGCATCATACGTGCCGGTGCTGGGTATGACAATATTGATTACGTGTATGCCCGCACTAAGGGGATCGATGTGATGAACACACCAGGGGCGAATGCCAATGCCGTGGCGGAGGAAGTGGTGGCTATGATTCTCGCTGCGTACCGCTATGTGGTGCCGGCAGACGTGACAACGCGTGCCGGTGAATGGAACAAGAAGCAATACATGGGGCGTGAACTCACACGTAAAACGGTGGGTATCCTCGGTTTAGGCAATATCGGGCGCATGCTTGTAAAACGCCTTCAGGGATTTGAATGCACCGTGCTCGGTTATGATCATTTCCTCTCCAAGCAGCGCGCACTCAATATTGGCGCCACCCCTGCTGAGTTAGATGAAATTTTTTCCACGGCAGATATCGTTTCCATCCATGTGCCGGGGGGACCGGGAACCAAGAATATGGTGGATGCTCGTCTGCTGGAGCTCATGAAGGAAGGAGCTGTGTTGGTTAACTGCGCACGCTACGGCGTGGTGGACGAGGATGCTCTGCGCGCTGTGAAGAAGAGCGGCAAAAAGCTCATCTACTGCACGGATGTGCATCCTAAGGATGTGGCAGCCATGCAGCCGAGCGCTGATGTGGCGGATGTCATGCTGCCGCACTTGGGAGCTAATACTAGGGAGGCCAACAAGGCTGCTGCCATGCGCGCCGCCGCTGAAATGCAAGCTTATTTTGCAGAAGGGGATACAAGCTGTGTAGTGAATGCAGAGATGCCGGCAGATCTGAACCCGATGCACCTGCGCATGGCGGCCATGCTGGGAAGCCTTTGCTACCAAGCGGCGGGCTGTAAACCGATTCGCCGTATTGAGTGTACCTTCTACAACAACCTGCGCTCGTTCCGTAAGTGGTTTACGCCATGGATTCTCCAAGGTGCAGTGCCGGGGGCCGAGCAGGGGCTTATGCCCGCGGCGGCGGAGGCCTCACTACGCGAGCTCGGTATCGCCTTTAAAGCGCGCGAACCCATGGATGATAAGTTATATGATGATTCGCTCACACTGGATATTTTCACCGAGGAAGAGGGGGAACCGCACAAGGCAAGTGTACGCGGCATGGTGGTAGATGGCGTGCCGGTTGTTTCTCGTATCGATGGCTTCACTCAGCTCTATGCCGCACTGCCGGGAAACACCTTGGTGCTGCGCTACAAGGATCGCCCTGGCGTTATTGCTACCATTGGGCAGATTCTGTCTGATGGAGGCATCAATATCGACAATATCGTAGCACCGCTTGACCAAGCCAGCGGGGATGCTTTAGCGGTAATCAAGACAAATAAACCGGTGGAAGCAAAACAAGTGTCGTCAATTGCAGAGCGGGTGAAAGCCAAGCTTGCTTTTGCTCTTTCCATGTGAGATATGGGTGAGGTATCTTCCGATTATGTGCTGATATTGGCGGGAGGGAGCGGTACACGCTTTTGGCCGCTCTCTCGTGCGGGGCGACCCAAGCAGTTGCTTGACCTTTTTGGTAAGGACAGCATGCTGGTGCAGGCTGTGCGGCGTGCGGCTAGCCTCGTGCCGGTAGAGCATATTTTCATCCTCACCAATGCCGAGCAGTTGGAGGAGGTGCAGAGGCAGGTGTCTGAGTTGATAAATTCTTCGCACATCGTGGCGGAGCCGCTTCGGCGAGATACTGCGCCGGCTGTGGCGTTGGGGGTGGGATTGATCGCAGCCCGAGATTCCCAGGCGCGTATGCTGGTAATGCCGAGTGATGCGCTCGTTGGCAATGACGGCGCTTTTGTGGCTTTGGCTCGAGAGGCCCTCGATCTTGCTGGACGAGAACCAGCGCTCATTACCATCGGCATTCGCCCCACGTGGGCATGTCCGAGCTACGGCTACATTGAGCGTGCAGAGGAATGGCATGATGCTGCCCTGAGCCACACCTGCTACAACGTGGCACGCTTCTGCGAAAAGCCGGATGCTGCTACTGCCGCACGCTATCTGGAATCTGGCAGATTTTGCTGGAATGCGGGCATGTTTGTGTGGAGTGTGCCCACAGTGCAGGCGCAGCTTGAGGCACATTGTCCGCAGCTTGCGGACTTTGCCGCTGCATTGGCGGAAAGTACGAGCCCGCACGACTTCATAGCAGAGCATTTCCCGGAGCTCACGCCCATTTCGATTGATTATGCCCTCATGGAAAAAGCTGACCGTGTCCTCAACTTTGAGGCAACTTTCGAATGGGACGACGTCGGCTCGTGGATATCCCTTGGTGAACGAATGCCTGCGGATGCCCAGGGAAATGCAGCCAACACGCCTCTTACGGTGCGGGCTGCAATGGGGAATATCGTGTACGCAGCTCCGGGCAAACAAGTGGCGCTGCTCGGGGTGAGTGACCTTATCGTCGTTGATACGTCGGATGCCCTGCTCGTGGCGCGTAAGGAAGATGCCGACCGCATCAAGCAGATCGTTGAGCAACTTCCGCCGCAACTTACGTGAACTATGGAAACGCATCCGGCGCTCGGCATTGATTACGGCACAGCTCGCATCGGAATTGCCGCCACAGATGACTGCGGTATTCTTGCCCATCCGGTGGAGAGCATTGATGTGTGCCGTATCGACCCCGTTGCGCGCATTGTACGACTTGTCGAACTGTTGCGCATTCGCACCCTTGTGTTGGGACTCCCGATGCGGTTGGACGGCACGGAGGGGAGTGCATGTGTAAGAGTACGGGCGTTTGGAATGAAATTGCAGACCGCCTTGCCAGAGCTACCGCTGGTGTATGTGGATGAGTTTTTGACTACGGCAACAGCGCAGGAAAAACTGCACGCAGCCGGACGCAAAGCAAGGGATTTCAGGCCCATTATTGATCAGGCTGCTGCGGTGGAAATACTCAATCAATGGATGGAAAATGAAAGGAGCCGTTCTTTTTGAGGGCGGACAACTTCCCCGTATATGACGTAACTATTCTCATGAAAAGTTCCTTTTTTCTCATATTTGTAGCTGCTATATTTTTCTCATCGATGACCTTGGCTCAAGAATGGAAATCTTCGCATTCTCTGCAGGCGGAGGAAGAGGCCCCGGTAGCGTTGTTGCCGTTTCCGAGGGTGGTAAAGTGGGGCAATGGAGTGTTGAAAGTTCCGCCGCCGTCCCTTTGGAAACTTTCAGTCGATGCTGCATGTCTGCGGATTATGCAATCCGATGATGGGAAAATGATCACTACGGCATACCGTAATTTTTTGCAGGCTCTTTGCCACCGCCTTTCTTCCCCCAAGGATCGTCCCATAGCTATTTCTCTTGCAATGGAGTCAATTCCCGGCTTTCCCGACGGAGCAGAGCCGGAAGGGTACAGTCTTGTTATAGGGGAACAAGGAGTCCGCATCAGGGCTCCTCAACCTGGTGGTTTGTTTAATGCGTTGCAGACGCTTCGACAGCTTGTGTTGCCCGATGGCAGTGAATTGCCATATTGCGAGATTACAGATTGGCCAGCCTTTTCGGTGCGAGGGTTTCATCATGACTGTGGACGAAACTTTCAAAGCATTGAGAGTTTAAAGCGTCAAATTGATTTAGCGTCTCAGCTGAAGGTAAATTATTTTCACTGGCATTTGGCAGATGATCCTGCGTGGCGCGTGGAGTGCAAAGCCTATCCGCAGCTCAATGAATCCCAGTATCGTACTCGCGATGTGAATGATACTTACACCTACGAGCAAATTCGTGAACTTGTCCATTACGCACGTGAGCGTCACATCACCATCATTCCGGAGCTCGATATGCCGGGACATAGTGAGTATTTTAACCGTGCATTCGGCTTCTCCATGCATAGTGAGCGCGGTATAAAAATCCTCGAGGAACTGATAGATGAATTTTGCGCTGAGATACCCGTGGAACTATGTCCCATTTTTCACTTTGGGGCGGATGAAGTGAGTGTACCTGAGGCTGCACAGTTTGTGGAGAGAATTAGTCGCAGAATTCAAGCAAATGGCCGTATACCAATGCAGTGGGAAGGCCCTTGGGATCTCCCGGTGGGCAAACTCTCTATAGCCCAGAGATGGGTCCAGAGTCAGAACTCGCAGAAGTCAGAAACTATTCGTTCTCGGACGATTGATTCTTCCATTGGTTACAGCAATTTATTTGACCCTGCTCTGCTTGTGCGTCGCTGGTTTTTCATGCGTCCGTGTGGAGCGGCGTCCGGAGATACCCTGAGACTCGGAGCCATTTTTTGCACATGGCCTGATATTCGCGTGGATGATAAATCACGCATACCACTGCATAATCCCATGTGGCCGGGCTTATGTGCTATGGCTGAACGATCTTGGAATGGCGCTGCGGTCGAGGGAGATAAGCTCACAATATCCCTACCGGATCCCACTAGTGAGGCTTCACGTGCATTTGCCCTTTTTGAAAAGCGGTTAATGATGATGCGTCGTTCTACGTTTGCCGGAGAGCATTTTCCGTATTGGCCGGAGAGCGGACAGATGTGGGATATCATAGGCCCGGTGCCGGAGACTACGGCGGCTTCGGTGCGTACGCGCGTTTTGGCTGGCAATTACCAGGGACTGCAGGTAAGGCATATTCATGGGGCAAGCCTCTACTTCCGCACGAGAGCAGCCACGTGGGACCTTGGCTTATTCCCCACGGCCAAACCGGGAGTACGAGTCTGGGCCGTTGCTCACTTATCTGTCCCTCAAGATGGAAATTACCCCTTTATGCTTGGATTTGACACCCCGGCTCGCTCCAATCGCCAGTACACTGGTGTCCCATTTCCTGGTGAATGGTCGCAGTGTGCCACCCGGATTTGGGTGAATGGACACGCCCTTCCCAACGCTCGGCATTATGAATTAGCCGGGAGGAACCGTATTTCCTACGCTACATGGCATACAGAGGATAATGAACGCCCCATTTGCGATGAAGAAATATGGTGGACTCTCCCCGCTACCATGATTCCACTTCGTCAGGGACCTAATACGCTCATCATTGAGCAGCCGTATACAGATTCCTTCCAATCATGGCAGATTTCGGCTATCAGATTATGAATACCTCACTGGCGACTCAAGTGCAGAAATCGTAGGCGAACCAAGGACGCGAATTAAGCAGGCGATAATGCCACCATTCTTTTGAATAGTTCTCAAAGCCTGCTTTTAGCATCGCATCGCGCAATAGGTGACGGTTAGCACGCTGCTGTGTCGTTACCTCCGTTGAATCTGTAGCAGAGGAGGGGTCAAGTAAATCGTGACGCCCCCCCATGTCCTCCAGTTTTCCATCGTTGAGATGATAGAGAGAGATATCCACAGCAATGCCCCAGCAGTGTTCTGAATCATCGCCGATGTAGCGCCCCTCATAAATGCCTTGTTTTGTGATGCGAGGATAAAAGGTAGCGCGCGTACTGGAATCTGGCGTGAGTGACCATGCGCGGAAATCGCGCAGCGCGCGCATGGGACGATAGGCGTCCCAGATGATCAGACCGTAGCCTTTTGGCTGCAGGTAGGCAGCAGCTCGGCGCAGTGCTTCAGCTGCATCTTGTCGCAGGATGGCTCGATTGCCTACGTATCCGTCAATTGGCCGTCCCACAAAATTATCACTTCCCGCATATTTGAGATCTGTTCGCAAATTCGGGACTACTTCATCTGCATAGCAAAACCCCGACGGCAGAAGGTAGTCAGGTGCCGAATGTTCCTGCCATGTACATCCGTCCAGCAGCGCTCCTGTTATTACCACTATTATTTCTCTTATCCATGTTACAGTTTTCATGTTGATACAAAGAGGCGCACCCGAACACGGGAGCGCCTCCATAAATTCCTTTTCACACCGTTAAGCCTCAGCTTTTTTGGCTGAAGTCTTCTTGGCAGGCGCCTTTTTAGCCGGGGCTTTCTTGGGCTTTTCTGCACTGCTCTTTGTGGCGGCGGTTTTCTTGGCGGGTGCCTTCTTGGGCTTTTCGGTGGTAGTTGATTTGGTAGCCGTTGTCTTCTTGGTAGAAACCTTCTTGACCGGTTCCTTGCTGGCGACTTCACTAGCTTGAGCTGCCACGCTTCCAGCTTTCTCAGCTACAGAAGAACTCGGCAACACCTTCTTCGCCAATGGTGCTGCAGTGCGGCTGTTTTTGCGCATTTCCTTCTGTCGCTTGAGGTAAGCGCTACGGCGGCGACGTTTTGTGACTTTTCGATGTTGTTGACCCATCTTTTTGTTATCTTTGTAGAGTCGACTTGTCGTCGACTCGGAGTTGGTTGACGTACACCTCTATAAATGATTCATCGGAAAAACGCAAGGCAAAAATGTAAACTGACACAATTTCGGATGGTCGATAATGTTGAAACGCAGAGACATGCTGTCAAGGGAAGCTGGTGTTTCAGGCGCATCTTTGTACGTATATTCATGCATACTGTACTACTTATGCCGCTTTGAGCGACTCTTGACATGGACAAGGCGTGTATGGTAGACTGCAAGGGCGCACATGACAGTGGAGAAGGAAGAGCGAGAGGAAGAGATGAAAGATCTGGATACGTGGGGTTTGTTGCTCCCCGTACTGCGTCAGTATTTACGCCCTGAGTTACCGCTGGTTCTTGTAGCGACATTGGCCGGAGCTGTTGCGGCATCGGCGGCGTTTGGGATGCCTCTCATAATCAAACACGTATTTCCTGTGGTATTTGGAACGCAGGATATGCCTCCGGTGGTGAAAGAGTGGATGCTTCGCTGGGTGAAACCGGAGGATATGGAGGCGGCGAAGCTGTGGGTAGCCGTTGCTCTTATACCATTGGTCATGAGTGTGCGAGGTGTCTGTACTTATCTAAACAGCTACCTGCTGCCCAAGGGCGGACAGCGTATTTTACGCAAGATGTGGTCAGAAATGTTTACACGCTTACAGAGCCTCTCTTTTTCATTTTTTGATCGGCACAAGCGCGGAGAACTACTCACCATCGTTATCCAATTTACGCAAAATTTGCAGGGGCAGATGGTCACTGTGTTCAACGAACTCATCATTGAGCCGCTCACCCTCCTATTTGCTGCGTCCTATCTGGCGTATGAGGCGCTCACCAACAATGCGAGCGCCATACTGTTATCCAATCTTCTGGTGAGTGCCATGATTGTGCCATTGGTGCGTTTTGTGGGTAAGAGAATGGTACGTAAGATGCGCATGATGCTCGGCGGTTCCAAAGCCATTACGGCCACAGTTGAAGAGACTTTGGCGGCGCAACGTGAGGTGCGTTCTTTCAACTTGGAGGATCGTCAGTCGCGACGCCTGTACAATCTCATCACCAGTTATAATTCCAAACTCATGCAAATGACGGCATGGGGATTGACACTCACGCCGGCGGTAGAGATAGCCAGTTCGCTAGCACTCGCTTATTCACTGTATCGCGGATGTGGGGATGGATTGACCTTGGAACAATTTGCTGCCATAGCCACGGCTTTCTATTTCTGCTATGACCCTGTTAAGCGCTTGGCAGCGATCATGAATCAACTGCAGCTCATGGCTACTGCAGTGAATGCCATCAACAAGGTTCGTTTAGCAGAAGATGAAACTCCTGATCCCTTGCATCCCAAGCATCTTCCTGATCCTGTGCGTGGGGCAGTGGATTTCAACCATGTGAGTTTCGGTTACAATGCGGAGAAGTTGGTTTTGCGTGATGTGGACGTACATGTGCCGCCGGGGCAGATAGTGGCACTCGTTGGTCCGAGCGGTTCAGGAAAGACTACGTTTATCAATCTGATTTGCCGCTTTTATGACGTGAACGAGGGTTCGGTGAGCATTGACGGCTGCGATGTGCGCGAGATATCTCGCGACGAACGTATGGGGACAATCGGGTTAGTTTCCCAGTTTTCTGCCCTTTTTCAAGATACTATCATGGAAAATATCCGTGTAGGTCGGCCGAATGCTTCAGATGAAGAGGTGAGAGAGGCTGGAATGCGAGCCCGAGTCTCAGAGTTCGCTGAACAACTGGATGGCGGGTATAATTACGAACTGGGGGAAAGCGGCAGCGGCCTCTCTGGAGGCCAGAGACAGAGAGTCTCCATTGCTCGGGCATTTTTAAAGAATGCGCCAATCCTGATATTGGATGAGGCGACCTCTGCTCTGGATATGAAGAGCGAGGCCTTCATACAGAGTGCACTCGAGGAGTTGGCGATTGGTCATACGACCTTCATCATAGCTCATCGATTTAGTACGATCCGCATGGCGCAACGGATACTCGTGTTTGAGGAGGGACGGATCGTGGCAGATGGGACACATGCAGAACTTTACGAAAACTGCCTTCTGTACCGTGGCCTTTACGACGAACAAGTGAATGCTGCACGCAAGGAAAATGAAGGACAAGAAAAGGAGGTGCCAGTATGATCCACCCTATTATCCGCCGCACACTCTTCTTTGCGCGCCTCTTTTTGCTGCCGCACGTAAAGTTGTTTGTTGTCGCTGTGATCACGGGATTAATTGTTGCGGGAAGCAGCGGACTCGGAATACCGATGATGGTCAAGTATGTTTTTCCGGTGGTATTTTATACTGAGGGGAGTGGTGCACCTCTGCCAAAAATATTTTATTATGTGCCATGGTTGCACACATTACAGGCGCAACAACCTGTCACTGTGCTGCTTATGGCTTGTGCCTCATTACCGTTGATATTCCTCCTGCGCGGTGTGGCGATGTGGGTGAACGGAATGGTGGTAACTGCTTTGAGCATGCGCATTTCAGCGACTCTGAGGATAGAATTGTTTACCAAGGTTATGTCTTTGCCTATTTCCTTTTTGGAAAAACGCCAGAAAGGCGATGTCCTCAGTCGTATTTTGAGTGATACAGGCGCCGTGCTGGGGGTGTTGACTGGTGTGGCAAATGATCTTTTTAAACAGCCCATCACGTGTATTACGGCTCTCTGCACTTTTCTTTTGATGATGTTCAATAGTGGGCAAGGAGGGCTTCTCACGTTGGATATGGTACTCATTGCGCTGGCGGCTTGGCCGATCATTCACTTTGGAAAAAGAATTTCCAAAAAAGCTTTTTTGGCGTCTACTGAGTATGGGAGGCTCAACACAGTTGTCCAGCAGAACCTTGAAGCAATCCGGGAAGTTCGTGCGTACAGGATGGAGGAGAGACAGATTGAGGAATTTAATCGAGTTACTCGTAGTTTGTGTCGCAACTCATTGAAGGTTGTTAAATATCAGCGTGCAGTGATTCCCCTCATGGAGATCGTCACGTCAATAGCTCTAGCGGTACTCTTGGTACACGGACGAGAGAGCAATATGGATTTGGCTGATTTTCTCGCGCTTGCTTCAGTGCTTTTCTTTCTCTTTGATTCTATGAAGAAGGCCGGCAACACCTTCAACCGTCTCAACAGTGCTCAAGGCCCACTCCAACGTGTGGAGGAAATTCTTGTGGAACAGAATACGATGCCTGAACCGGAACATCCGGTGAAACTTCCGGAACATCTGAGGGGGGATATTGAGTTCCGTGACGTTGATTTTGAATATGTCGAGGGGAAGCCAGTGTTGAAAGGTATTAATGTGCATATACCTGCTGGTCAGGTAGTGGGATTGGTAGGTTCAAGCGGAGCTGGTAAAACGACTTTTGCCAGTCTCATCCCCCGCTTCTATGATGTGAGTTCAGGCGCAGTGTTGATAGATGGCATCGATGTGCGTGATGTTCGCAGCAAGGATTTGAGGGAGCATCTTGCACTTGTTGGCCAGCAGGCGCTGCTTTTTTCCGGTACCATTCGTGACAATATAGCGCTGGGCAATCCCGGTGCCAGTGAGGAAAAAATTCAGGCTGCCGCTGATGCGGCGGCGGTTACCACATTCCTGAATACGCAACCGCAAGGTCTCTCCACCAAATTGGGAGAGGGCGGCAATGGACTGTCCGGTGGCCAGCGCCAACGCGTGGCTATTGCCCGTGCTTTCGTGAAGGACGCCCCTATTCTCATACTGGATGAGGCCACGGCTTCGTTGGACGCAGAGAGTGAACACGAGATTCAACGCGAACTTGAGTCTCTTTCCCAAGGCCGTACGACGCTTATCGTAGCGCACCGATTCAGCACATTGCGCCACGCCCAGCGTATACTGCTCTTTGATCATGGTCGCATCATAGCCGATGGTACACACGATGAGTTGTACGCCACCAGCCCCCTTTACAAGGAACTTTACGATCGTCAAGGAATTGAGGAGGGAAAGACGACTGAATCCGCGCGATAAATTTTTGCAGCGAGTGTAAAATGAGCTTGACTTGGACGCCAGATGTCTTATACTGCGAGTAACCCACTATCATGAAAAAGCTTTTTCTACTCGCAAGTGTAATAGCCGTCGGAGCAGCGTCGATGTCGCTGGCTGCGCCTATAGTGAAGCCCTCTGATGTGTCGGAAGATACGCTCAAGGGAGTTGCTACAGAGCGCCAAAAAGCAAGCATGGAAGCTCACGATAAGGCCAAAGCAAAGGTTGAAGAAGAGCGCGAGAAAGCAATCAAGGAGGCCAAGGAAATCACCGAGAGGAACGATTCTGGCCTCAAAAAGACTATTCAAAAGCGTCACCTTAATAGCATGCTCCCTCCGTGTGATCGTGAGCCGGAAACCCCTCGGGAACCTGGTAATTACCGCGTGCGCTATTGATTGTGCTTGGGAGTAAAGGAACCTCAGGTAAAATCGTCCTATGGTTCCCCGACATGCGTTTGGCACGCGCTGTTTGTGCGGCGTGTACGAGGTGGGGCGTGGAATCAACACTGAGGCGGTGTGCAGAGAATGCTGACGGTAGTCTGTGGAGGGTGGGGGCAATCGCTGATGAGAAGCCAGGGAATGTGGTGGATGCCCGGTTCGAGTAAGCAGAGGATAAAGGAGCGGAGTTCCTGATCTTGGGATGTTGAGTGGAGAGGACAGAGGCCACGGTGTTCCGGTAGAATGAGACGAGCATGACCGCAATGATGGAGTTCGAGCATGATTACCCAGAGACCGGAGCGAGGGGCACGTAGCTCCAGGCATGCAGAAAAGAGTTGTGAAGAATTGTCAGAAGTCCAAAGAAGGTCGCGAGTATCGCCGGAAGATATCTGTTCGGAATCCGATGGAGAAAGAGGAACATCAGCTGGGCGTGGGGTGCGACGCTCCGAGAAGCGTTTGAATGCGGCAATTAGGGTGGAGCCAACCACCCAAAGGAAGACAACGGCTCCAAATAGAAGCCAACAGATCGCTGCTGAGTACGCTATACCATATTTCCCCGCAAGCATGATAGCGGCCATGCCACTGCAAAAAATGGTCATGATGATTAATCCTGCACGAAAACCAAGTATCATGCCGGGGAAGAGGATGAAAAGAAGTGCGTAGCGTAGAAACATGCGCAGGTTAAGCGGTGTATCGCGCAGAAACTCATCGCGGCTTAACTTCGTGTAGAGAGCGCGAAGTTCAGACTGAGTGGTTGCTGCATTGATCCTCATGGATGACACAGTGGCAGAACGTTGATGCACATGGAGAGTTCGTGATTTTCCCCTTGACGCAAGTTAATATGCTCAGCGGGAACCGCCGTTGTTTCTACTGCTAGGAAATGATCACTGGTACCGGGTTGAACGTCCTCCATAGACGCCGCAGCTTCCCTCCCGGGATTCCACACAACGCAGGAACACGAGCCTTTCCTGGTTATTTGCAGTGTCCTGCCATAGCCAGAATCATGCAGCTGAATTATATTTTCCTCAGGAAGTGGGTGATAAATGCGATCAATATGACCTGCAGGCACCAGTGGATTTTCTTGATGAGGGACGGCATCCGTAGCATATTCGGTAAAAGGCGAATTGCCTAAGCCGTGAAGCTCTACCTGTTGGTAATTACTGACGGAAAAGTAGCAGTGTAGTGCTGCGGAGAACGGCAAGGGATTCGGCGCATCCAGCGTGTGCAGCGAGGCCTTAAAGCACAGTTCTCCCATATGTACCGTATAACGAGCAACTGGAAAACCGGGGCGTTTCAGTTCATAAACTAGTTGCACAGAACCATCAGCAGTCTCATCGCTGTGTACAAATTCCCACAGCGAGATTCGTGCAATACCGTGGGATGGGTTGTGCTGTGCATCCGTTGGGTGTTTGCCGAACCATGGCCAGCAAATGGGTATACCTCCGCGGAGAGCTTTTCCGTGGGCATACACTGCCGTGCCGCTCATGTAGAACACAGGCTCCTGACCACGAGGCCTCCAGCCCAGTACATGTGCGCCATAGCTGCATACCTCTAACACTCCTAATTTTGTTTCCGCTCGTACGACCGGGAAGTCTCTTCCCCGTGCGTGATCCATGGTTATCATAGGGACATTCTACCATCCGCATCCAAGCATGACAAGTCCGATCACGCATGCTTTGTCAACGTACGAATGCGGCGTACCACCGGTAGTTGCCAGCAGTACGCCGCTCTTTCGTTCACTTATGACCCGCCTCCCGGCGGGATGCTTTTTCGCTCACATGGCGATAAGCTGTATGCTCATATCCATGCTGCGTCGGTTGGCAGTATATCTCTTTTTTAAAGAGAAGAACGTTAAGATTCTTTATATAATGTTTATTATTAAATAGTTAAAAATAATGGCGTATAAGAAAAAATACAAAAAATATGATGAGTCATCAGGTTTAAAAAGCTTTTATTTATTGATAATAAGATATCGACCATTTTTTTCTTGCAAATCTCTTTAAAAAAGAGATGAGCAGGTTGATAAAAATATAAATATTTGATGATAAAAAGAATAGAATGTTTTATGGCAAAGTTTACTATACTATCTGATTGTGAGTATCGTGATGAGGCGCCTGGGCAAGAAAGATCAATGTAAATCGAATTCTTCTCGGCATTTCTCCCGAACCTGCGTTGGCAATCCTCCGGATGGCGGTGAAAAGCTGTAGGAGCAGAGGGTTTTACCGTGACGGTTGGCACGCAAGGCCAAGGGATGGATGTTGGTTAGTTGCCTTTTTTATGAGGCTCATAAATTGCGGGCACGTGGATGTTTTCTGCGCTGTGAACGCAGCGATACTTGGAATGACAACTCCTAATGTCCCATTGTGAAGAAATGTCAAATGGGACAAATTTTTAAACCATGATAAACCATGGCATCGGAATTGCGTCACCGTAGGTTATTTGCAAGGCTCACTCGCTTCTGCGGTTACAATCTCGCTGCAGGCTATTCCACAGCGAATCAAGACCGGCACGCACGTTGACCATGGCGGTTTGTAATTCCGTGCCGGGTTGCCCGTGCGAGAAGAGGTAGAACTTAATTTTGGGCTCGGTACCGCTGGGTCGCACAGCAAAGCTACGACCATCTTCGAGATCGAGGAAGAGGAGATTTTCGGCAGGTACAGACTCGCCTTCTGCATCCTTCACTGTGCCGCGCGAAAAGTCGCGCACATTGACCACCGGCGATCCGTCCATCTCTTTGGGTGGATTCATGAGAAAACTCTTGGTGAGCGCAGCAATTTTAGCAGCCCCGTCGGCACCTTCCATGACGAGGCTTTTCCCCATTTCCATGTAGTATCCAAATTGCTCATACAAAGAGTTAAGACACTCCAGCAAACTGATCCCTTGCGATGACAAATAGGCGTTTAACTCCACGAGGCAGAGAGCCGCAGCATTGGCATCCTTATCGCGAACGAAGTCTTGTGCAAGGTAGCCGTAACTTTCTTCGCCGCCAAAGACAAAATATTTGCTGTATTGCAGGCGCAGCGAGCGTGATGTTGCCTCATCCAAAGTACGGTAGTTGCCGCGGAGCTGCTCCGGGATGGAGCATTCATACTTACCGAGTTTGGCGGCTATGTACTTAAAACCTGTGAGAACATTCACTGTCTCAATGCCGTAACTTGCTGCTATAGCATCCTGCATCGGACTTGTGACATAGGTTTTCACCATCACGGCGTGTGCCCTGTTTTCAGGCGTCACAATACCCAATTCTCGCATGCTCATGCAGCGATACCACGCCAATAGGCAACCGGTTTGATTACCAGTGAGCAGCTGCATCTTTCCCGTCTTTTTATCACGCACGGCAATACCCATGCGGTCGCTGTCTGGATCCGTGGCGATTACCAAGTCTGCTTGCTCGGCATCGGCTTGCGCAATGGCCATATCCAGAGCAGGAGCATTCTCGGGGTTAGGACTCTGTACTGTGGGGAATCGGCCATCTTGCACATCCTGCGCGGCCACTGTGCTGACTTGACAACCAAGCTCTCGCAGCAGAGGAACAATGCAACGTTTACCCGTGCCATGCAGATTGGTGTACACAACCTTTGCAGAACTCGACCGGAAAACTTCTGGACGAAGAATGATGCCCTTCAGCTTCGTCATAAAGCGTGCATCCATATCAGCGCCCAACAGGCGCAGCTCACCGCGTTCACCGAGTGGTAGCGGTTCGTATGAGTCCGTCTCCAGAGCATTGACTTCAGAGATTACCCCTAAGTCGTGGGGAGGCACCAGTTGAGCTCCATCGTTAAAGTAGGCCTTAAATCCATTATCGTGAGCCGGATTGTGGGAAGCCGTGATAACAACCCCCGCGTCAGCATTCAACTCGCGAATGGCAAAGGAGACTTCTGGCGTTGAGCAAGGACCATCGAAGAGTGCGCAATCGCAGCCCAAATCCGTGGCAATCTTCGCGCATTGCTCCGCGAAAGCTCGTGAAAAATGACGCGTGTCGTGACCGATGACAATGAGAGGCTTACGTCCGCTGAAAAACTTGCGCACGTAGTTGATAAGCCCGCGCATGGCGCGTCCCACATTAAAAAAGTTCATACAAGCCGTCCCCACACAAGGGAACTCCGGACGACCATTTTCGCCCCCATGCGCTTGCTCAGCCGAGGTAACCGTAGCGCCGATGGTACGACCTCGTAATCCACCGGTTCCGAAAGCGAGCGACTTAAAAAATCTGTTGTTGAGTTCAGCCCAATTTTGCTGGTTAATAAGCTCATTTACGGCAGCGGGAGCGACAGGATCTTGTGTGCCATTCAAGAGTTTATAGATGTTGCGCAGGGATGATGCCTGCAGTTTCCCTTGGGTCACAGCCTGTTCCAGGCTTTTCTTTTCTGTTTCACCTAACATGATGCCCCATTGTAACACGTCCCCTGCATTTTAGCAAGCGGTACGATCAGCCCGCTTTCGTAATCATTTTCAAGATTTGGATTCATGAAAGGCTAAGGAAAATGTGTGAAAAATGCTTGCTTAAAATCTTTTGCAAAATACTCCCCATGAGCAGGGGTCCTCTGAAGGGAATGCGCGCGGTGTTATTCACCGAAGTGCTGGGACTGAGCGCAAACTATTTTATGCCATTCCATGGGGATACGGCAAGGGCGACCTTGTGGAGCTTGCACAAGAGCGAGGCGCTGACGAACGGTAACGCAAAGTCTATCGTCCTCCGCTCGCCGGACTTCAAAATTGAAGTAGATGGATGACTTCTCCACACTTTCCACACAGCCCAGCACGCGTATCTCGTCCGCCACAAAAGCAGGAGAGTGGTAGTGTACTTCGTGGCTTACAAGCACACAGTGTTTATTCTCCTCCTTTGCCAATCGTGCCCAATCAATGCCAATGGCTGCAGACATTTTGGTGCGACACTCTTCCACCCAACGCAAGTAGGCCAAATTGTGTACCACTCCGCCACAGTCGGTGTCATAGTACATCACCTGATACGGGAGAATATATAAGGCATTCATCGTCCAGAAAAAAAGGAGCAGGGGAAAAGCCGCAAGCCTTCCCCTGCTTCGCGAAGATTGGTGTTAGTTGAGTTTGAGGATATCAACGATGGCGCTCGTCACCTCTTTCATATCGTCCATGGTAAGTTCACCCATGTGAGCAATGCGGAAGGTCTTGTCTTTCAGATCTCCGTAGCCATTACCGATTTGCATATTGCGTTCTGCTAAGGCTTTGTTGAGGTCAGCAATGGAGATGAGGTCATCCTTCCCCTTGGGGTGGGCATCAATCACCGTGAGAGTCTTGGAAAGATATTTGCGGTTCGGGTAAACACGGAAGTATTCATCCGCCCACGCGCGGGTAAACTCGGCCATCTTTTCGTGGCGCGCGAAGCGTTCCTCGATGCCTTCTTCATCAACGATGTGTACAAGCTGTTTATCCAGCGCATACATCAGTGAAAGACAGGGAGTGGAAGTGTATTGATAGTTTTTCTTATCAATAAAGTCCCAGATGGTACGCAAATCGAAGTATAGACCGCGGTTCTCCACCTTCTCAGTACGGTCATAAGCTTTCCGACTCATGGCGCAAATGGCAAGCCCTGGCGGTAGCGCTAGTGCTTTCTGGGTGGAAGTGATCAGCACATCAATTCCCAACTTATCTGTCTCAATCTTAGAACCTACTGCGGAGGATACAGCATCCACGCACCACACCACGTCCGGGTATTTTTTCATGACTTCGGCAATTTCTTCAACAGGATTCTGGATGCCGGAGGACGTTTCGTTATGGGTGATCGTGATGAGATCGTATTTATTGGAGGAGAGAGCAGCATCGACCATTTCCGGCGTGGTCGGTTCGCCCATGGTGCTGGATATCCTATCTGCAGGTACTCCATTCGATTTAGCCATCTTGAACCATTTGTCGCCGAAAGCGCCGATAGAGAAGACCGCCGCCCGCTTGGCAGTGCATGAGCGTATAGCTCCTTCCATTAGCCCAGAGCCCGAGGACGTGGAAAGGAGGATGCGATTTTCTGTGAAGAGTACCTTCTGCATGTAGTCAGAGATATGTTTTTGAAGTGCAGAAGCAGCTTTCGAGCGGTGGCTAATCATTGGACCGCTGAGCTCTTTCAATATAGCTTCCGACACGATCGTCGGTCCGGGAATAAACAATTTAATTGCCATATGCAGTTGGGGTTAATCCGCTGCGCATTCTAGCACTCAACAACCCATTTGACGAGCAAATTTTTCGGCGCACATAAAAGCGTATCGCTTCGAGAATGAAGCAACTGAACAAACACAAAATAAGCTCGAAGCCTTTTTGAAAGATCAGCAGCCCCAAAAAGGAGAGATGAAATCAAGCACATCTTTCTCAAAATAAGAACGTATAGGCAACATGGGAAAGTGTTGACGGAATGGGGCGTAACCCAAGGAAAGATGCCCGACTCGTAAACCCTGTCACCGTTGTTCGGGTTGCCCCGTGAAAATCCAAGTCAGTTCACCAGGTTCGGAGGAATATACACGCGTGAGTTGCAGCTTCCAAAACGGTGCGTTATGGTGAAGCTTTTTTACTTGCTCGGTAAGCTCAAGCCGAGCTACGTGGCTAAGGTGTTCGCAGAGATAAAGCCGAATACCCGTGAAATCAAATCCTTCAAGAATCTTCATAGCCTTCGAACTCACTTGGGCATGGGTATCAGACCCGATGAAGGCGTTTGCGCTGGGCATGGGCATGCTGTCCATTTCTCGTTCGCAAAATTCCATAAACTTTTTATCAGCGAAGAGTAAGGCGTAGCGCTGGATGGCCGCTGTGCGTTTATTGGCAGCGCTGTGAATCACTTCGTCAACGGCGTGGTATAAACCGGCCACACTAGCGGCGGTTTTTTTCTTGCCGCTCGAAACCGTTCCTCGCGGCTCGTTTGCGTATTTCTCAACGGCCTGCATGACGGCTTGCTTTACATCGTAATCAAGACTCCCTTGTACCTCGTAGTTAATACAGGAGACATGAGATTTACCTACCGGAGAAACATCAAGAGAGGAGGATGAAGGGGTGTGTAACTGGACAATGTTACGTGAGGTCACGTCAGGGATAGAGATGTCGCCGTAGGAGTGATGGATTTTGCCGGAGCAATTTTTGAGCGCCGTATCGGTGACTGCGCTAGCTACAAACTCAAGTCTGTGCGGGGAGACTCGGAAACACTCAGGAGAGAATCGAAGCATCAGATCCTTTTTAGGGAGGACAAGTTTTGTGCTGTTGCCACCCACCACAGCGTTGTATTCCGGCATCAGAATGATAGAGGCTTTCTGGGACTGGCCAAAAGACAGAGGTAGCGCGAGAGCAGGAGAATCTCCTGATTGATCGGAGATCCCGTGGAGCATACCATTCTGCACGCGTATAAAGAGTTTGTCAGAGGGCTCTTCTTGTTCATTCCGCATGATTTGCAACACCCATGTGCCGGGTTCGTTGGAAGGGGAAATATTTGCGAATTGACCATCTGATGAGAGCTGGTAGTTGCGAGTTCTCGGAGTGTCTTCCGCACTACGCTTGAGGTAGTGAATGTGGAGGTCACCGGAACTGATACGCAAAGCATGGTTGCTAAAAAATTTGAGGATGCAGGGGGGTAGCTTCTCTCCGACTTGAATAGTTGAAATTTGTTGGTCAACTAATTGCTGCTCGTCGACAGAGAGTTGAGGGGCGTTCAATATTGGTTTATCTGCGCTCTCTTTTTGGCGATTCGGAGACACGAGGGTGTTGGATAACTCTTCAGCCTGACTCACCATGTTATCTACTCTTTTACCCAGCTCTCCTTTGTTGATCCATACGTAATAGCACGCAGCCGCCGATATGCCGGTGAGTACGACACACGCCAATGCGTATTGCAGCCTCCGAGGTCTCGTAGGAAGTGAGTGGCGGCTCTTTTTTTTGCTCATTGGGGGATCGGACAGCACCTGCTGTGGGGGAATAGCCGAGAGTGTGGGAGGAATATCGCTACGATTGGCCGGAGATTCGTCAATGCTTGTTGTCAAATGCTCTGTAACTTCCAGCACCGGTAGTCCGGTGAGCGTAGCTTGCCGGTGCACTCGGCTTCCAATGATGCCAAGCACGTGCACGTTTTGTAGTTCAATGACCGAAGAATCGGCATGCGTGTACAGCGGGATTCCCCATCCTAAGTCGCTTCGCAGATAGTCGGCTTCGTGCAGGATACGCAGCATGTCTGGTGTGGGGGTTCCCACCGGTAAAGCGAGCATGCAGGCTTCACGGTATTTGGGTTCCTTGAGCAGGGCTGCAAAGCGTTTGTGACCGGTGTAATGCTGCCAGGTCGGTTGCACAGAAGCCTGCAGAGCTTGTTCCGCCTCCATCCAATTTGGCAGGGCTTCATTGCTCAGCCATTGTGCAGGGCCTCTCCATTCAGTGGCCCAAAAATGAGTAGCTTCCAGTAGGAACAAAATGCCCGCCGGACTGAGTCGAGAGCCTTTCCGCCACAGCTCTCCTATCTCATCCTCTCGCAGTACAAGAAGGTGGCATATGTAATCGGCCGTCATGACACCGCCTTGCTTGGCCCACCGCACGCTGCCGAAAATATGGTTGGTACTTCCACCGGAAAAATCAGTCAGATAAAAAAATTGGGGACCTGGGTTAAGATCTTCATCAGCCATGCCGCGACGAGCCAATTTTATCAAGTTTCCCTCCAGAGCGGGTCCCATGCGTGTCTTCCCCACTACCGTGTAGCGAGGTTTCACTGTCTGGCAAAGGCGCGCAAACACACTGCCGTGACCCGCGCGGGACTTTGTATATATGAGCTGGGAAGGCATGCCCAACTTTTAGCGTATTTGAATATCCATGTCAAGTTTCCATTCCGGGCAGATACGGCGGATTATTCCGGGAATATCGACCTTATTTTGAGGGCTCCGTGAATATGGCGCCCTTGCGTGATAGGTCGGTTATACTTGACAAAGGGATGGGGGACGGTAGAATAAAGACAGACATGTTGCTGGAGATTAAACAGTATGGGGACCACGTGCTGCGCGAGGCGTGCGCAAAAATCGAAAAAGTTGAACTTGAGCATAATACTCTGGCAGTCAATATGCTTGAAACTATGTACGCAGCACAGGGAATCGGACTCGCAGCCCCGCAAGTTGGATTAGGTATTCAGCTTGTCGTGATTGACATACCTGAGGAGGAAGATGAACCTCACGAAAAGATTCTCGTTAATGGAGAAGAGAAAGATATGCGCAGCGTTATGCCGCTGGTCTTTATCAATCCGGATCTCGCACCATATGGCAAGGAGGAGCTCTGCACAGAGGGTTGTCTGAGCGTGCGAAATATTCGTTCTCAAGTATCACGCCCAAGTCGGGTGCGCGCTAAATTGCAGAAACTTGATGGAAGAGTACTTGAGTTGGATTGTGGAGGACTGTTGGCTCGGTGCTTGCAGCACGAATGTGACCACCTGAATGGAGTACTCTTTACTGATCGTGTTTCCAGCGCGGCGAAGGTAACTCTCGCAAAACGGCTCAAGCACATGTTGAGCTTGAGACGTTCTTAGAAGAGCAAGCTTTTTTGATGGAGAGCCCGCCTTTATCGCAGCACGGCGGTAGCGAGAGCGCGCAGGATCGTGGTGTATACGGCGTAACGCGATATTTTGACGCGTTTTCCGGGCTTGGCGTGGCGGAGTTTTGCGATCGTTTTGAGACCGAGTAGCGCCGGCAGCATGGAAGCTACTCGCACACGCCACCCGTTTAGTCGGAGGGAATAGTCCACCCCGTCATGCATGGCGCGCTCTGCTCGTTCCAGCCACACGCGTGAGTCAGAGCATAGATAATCCCTCCCGCGATCGCGAACATCCTCATCGCGGTCGCGGATGATATTGATCAGTTGCAGGCCGCAACCGTACCGCACCGCAGCTTCTTCCAGTGCATCAGCTTCTTCAGCGTGGCAAAACGCATCTCCCAGAGCAAGACGCCCCAGACGTGTCCAAAAGCGTCCCACACATCCGGCAACGCGGTAGATGTACAACCGCGTTTGTTCATCAGACAGGACGCGCGCATGCTGCTCAAAGAAGGAGATATCCCATAGTTGCCCCTGCAGAATGGAAGCGAGAACTTCACGTATGATGGTTACTTGGTCATCTGGCAGGGAAATCAAAGCTTGATGAACTTCTCCGAAGCGGGATAGCAATTCGACCTCTGCCGGGGTATCTGCCGCAGCACAGAGTTCTGGCTCTATCGGAAGGATGGGGGAAGAACTTGCTATATCTCGTCCCATGTTTTGCAGAGCAACTACACGTCTCGTATGAGGAATTCGCTTTGCGTCTGCCACGCTGTCGGTAGCTCGTGCGAGAAGGTAGGCTACAGCCACGCTGCGTCGCATAGGGAAAGGCAGAAGAGAGATCGAGAGGTAAAATGTGCGGGATACAGATTTGAGCAGAGAATCCATGATGAAAGCAGTCGCGTGTGGATGCGGAAAAACGGGGGAGGGGTCAACTTAGTTGTTTGAGTTGAACGGGGAAAAGACAGTCCTTGCAGGACCCCGCACGGCAAAAGTCAGCGCCAATTTGAAGGAGAGCTTGGCAGACGAATTCATAACGCAGCAGGTCACGAAGATCCTGACGACTGCCAAAGAGGCTATGCGCTAAGTAGGAGGCTCGGGACGGGAGAGCCTGACATTTCAGGCGGGTGAAGGCCTCCCAGGCTTCTTGCGTATGATCCTGCACGTATACATGGTTACACAGAAAATCTTTGGTTCGCTCGCGACCGACAATAGCGCGGGGCTTTTGCAAAGCTGGCGAATCAATCATGCAGTGAGTTTCCCAGAAAGGATGACGCAGTCCGCAAAGTGTCTTTATAAGTTGCTTGGATTGTCTGGCAGAAAGAAGTGAGGTAATTTGCGACCAATGCATCGCGCTCACAGCTAGTGCGGCGACGCGCCGATGAGGATGATTGAGCGGTCGAATGCCTGCAAATTGCCATGAGGGACTTCGCCCTCCATCCAGTGCAAAATGATCCTTCAACTTCCACCAAGCGTCCCATACTCGTCGGTGGTAGGCTCGTGCCTCCGGTTCTGAGCGGGTTGGTAGCGTCGGGGTAAGAAAACCTGCGACGCCAAACATGATGGCCTCGGCGTCCATTCCGGAGATGCGCTTAAGTGGCGCCCGACGTGTCAACATGACCATGGCCTCTTTGTTGGCGCTATATCCCAAACACTCGGCCCAAGCCTCAAAGCTGGCCTGCTCTTCGCCGAGGACGAGCGCTTTGCGCCGGTAGCGCCGCTGTTTGCATTCTCTGCGGTGTGCTGCTGCGGCCAACATAAGATTCCTGATGCGAGCTGCACTCATTTCGGATAGTGGCTGAGCGCACAGTTCTGTGCGTTCACCCCATCCGTCTTTGCCGCAAGGGGCCGTGATAGTTGGTTGCTGCAGATCTAAGGAATCACGGATTTTTTGCGGGCTGAGGTAGATGACAGGAACATCCAGATGCAAAGAATTGCGAGTAAACCAACCTTGCGGAGGTTGCGTGAGGACTACGTGCAGGATCACGTTGTTAAATCGTACACTCGAGCCATGTCCATGATTCTCCCAATCTTGGACACGAGGATCAATCTCGATGTCTCCGCGCATCAAACGTCCGCCGATTTCTACTTCTGCAAAAAGGAAGTCTGGTCCCGCGGATCGATTCCATTCACCAAAATCCAGAATACGCACGTGCCCGTGTCTTTCGCTTTCCCATTCGTGACCAAAAATGCCACTGGACCACAAGCTCTGCACCTCCATTTCGCTTAGACCGGACTCCGGAGCATCCTGTTCTGCGGCCACTAAATCACAGGCATCTGCCACAGATCGTAATATCTCGCGGTATCGCTCAGCTATGTTCTCTGGAGGGGCATCAGGTTTCATCCCCATGCTCATTTTCGTGACGCATCAAATCTTCTTGCAGGGTTTCGCAAACGTACCCAAAGGCGACATCGTTCCTGCTATTCATGGAACGCAGCGTGTTGTGCGCTTCAAGCACATGCCGCGTGCGCTGCATTTCGCTGAGCGTTTCTTCCGACCCATGGATATCTCCCTGCGCTAATACGGAACGCCGTGCCGCCAAATCTCTCTGCCACAATGCTTCCGGCGGATCAATTTCAATAAGCATATCAAGCCCCAATCCCTCCATCGCCCCCCGTGTCCTTTCTGTTGCCCCCGCGATTTCCAGACTTCCTCCTGCTTCCATACACCGCCTGGCTAATCCCGCCAGTGTTCCCATGAACGTGGAATCAACTCCCGGACACAACTCCAGATCCACCACGATGTGTGTTCCCCCATGTCCCAGGTATTTTTCTGCTATCCCCTTTAATGCCGGGCTGTTCATAAAACAACCCCGGCTGTTGCAGCGTATCCACATCCCATCCTCAAATTCATGATATTTCAAGCTTGTATCGACCATATCTCACTCTTCTCATGCTAACATATCCTCTCCCTCATTGGCAAGTGATTTTTAATGCCCTCTTGCCTTTTCTTTTTGCAAAAACGTTAAACAAATTTGTCAATAAAGTTGCCCGAATTTACAAAATTGTGAAATAATCATTAAAAGGAAAAAGCAGGAAATAATGTGCAACAAGATAAGAAATAATAGACAAAGAAAAAGTTTAGCACTTGGCACGGTATTTGCTGAAAGAAGGATAGGAGGACTGCGGAGAGCCGTACTCAATCATTCGAACCAAAACCAAACACAAACCGATGGACACAGAAAACAGCAGTGCAGAAGAAGCGTTGGCAGTACTATATGGCAGCGATACCTTTGGAATAAAAACGATGGAGAAATATCTCTCCAAAAGCGCTTTTAAAAAGATGCTGGCCACGGTGCAGCGGGGAGGGAAGCTGGACATGAGCATAGCGGATGAAGTGGCCCAGGCAATGAAGGTATGGGCACTTTCGAAAGGAGCCACGCATTATACGCACTGGTTCCAACCACTCTCGGATGCCACGGCGGAGAAGCATGATTCCTTTGTAGAACCAGACGGTAAGGGTGGCATGATCTGCGAATTCACCGGTAAAAACCTTATTCAGGCGGAGCCGGATGCCTCATCTTTTCCATCGGGTGGCATTCGAGCTACCTTTGAGGCGCGTGGTTACACGGCGTGGGATCCCACTTCTCCGGCTTTCATTAAACGTACGGAACATACGGCAACTCTTTGCATACCCACGGCATTTTGCTCATATACAGGGGAGGCTCTTGACAAGAAGACGCCGTTGTTGCGTTCCATGGTGGCGGTGAGCCGGCATGCTACGCGTGTTCTGCGTTGTTTTGGTGTGGAACCGAGTTGTGTGGAAAGCTCGCTTGGAGCCGAGCAGGAGTATTTCCTGATTGACCGCTCTCTCTACCTGCAAAGGCCGGATCTTATTGAAACAGGAAGAACCCTTTTTGGCTGTCTCCCTCCCAAGCATCAACAGATGGAGGATCATTATTTTGGCTCCATTAAGGAGCGCGTCCTGGAGTTCATGAATTCGGTGGATCATGCTCTGTGGGCGCTCGGTGTACCGGCCAAGACGCGCCACAACGAAGTGGCCCCTGCACAGTTTGAAATTGCGCCGCTCTACGAGGCAAGTAATGTAGCGGTTGATCATAATGTGATGATTATGGATATTTTGCAGAGGCAAGCTCTCAAGTTCAACCTCGTTTGCCTTTTGCATGAAAAACCTTACGCCAGCGTCAATGGCTCCGGTAAGCACAACAATTGGTCGCTCGGCACTCCTGAACTCGGTTCACTCTTTTCTCCGGGTAAAACACCGCATAGCAATTTGCTCTTCCTCACTTTCCTGGCCTGTGTGATTCAGGGGGTGGACAAGCATGCGGATCTGCTGCGTGCCTCCATTTCTAAAGCGGGCAATGATCACCGATTAGGCGCCAATGAAGCGCCGCCCGCTATTATCTCCATCTTCTTGGGTGATCAACTTACGGACATCATTGAGCAGATCAAGGCCGGCGGCGCGAGGAGCTCTGCGACCAAGACCACGATGGAGCTTGGCGTGGATGTGCTGCCCACACTGCCGAAGGACACGACTGATCGCAATCGTACCTCTCCCTTTGCATTCACCGGAAACAAGTTTGAGTTCCGTGCTGTCGGTTCTTCACAAACCTGCGCCTGGCCTATGGCTGTACTCAACACGATTGTCGCAGAGGCGCTGGATGAGGTTGCTACCAAGCTTGAGCCTGCAGTTGGGAAAAAGAACTTCAACTCTGTGGTCAGTTCCCTCATCAAGAAGATGATTACTGAGCATGACCGCATCATCTTCAACGGCAACGGCTATTCTCAGGAGTGGATTGAGGAGGCGGAACGTCGCGGTCTTCCTCACCTTAAAACAACTCCGGAAGCCCTTGAGGTTCTCTCGCGTCCGGATACCATCAAGCTCATGAAGAAATACAATATTCTCTCCAAAGCGGAGCTGCTGGCTCGCAAGGAGGTGCAGGTGGAAAGCTACCTCAAACTCATCCATATTGAGGCTAAAACCTGTTTGAATATGCTACAAACCATTTACCTGCCGGCTATTGCCGGACAGATGACAGAAATCTGCGGAACCGTTGCTGCCATCAAGGCTGCCGGCATCAAAGCCGGTCTCAAGGCCGCAGAGGATAAAGCCAATGCCGTGGGCAAACTCTACGATGAACTGCCCGGCAAGGTAAAGGCTCTCCAAGCTGCCATCGATAAGGGCTGCCCCGTGTGCATGAAAGAGGCCATGGAGTCTGCCCGCGTCACCGTTGATGCGCTCGAAGCCATTGTGGACGCCGACCTCTGGCCGGTGCCTACTTACGCTCAGATGCTCAACATCCACAGCAAGTAATCTGAAAACGCGAGCTTTTCTCGCTACCGGCAGCTCCGAGTGGGGCTGCCGGTCTGTTTTTTGAAGATCCGTGATTTAGGAATTGTGCGTCCCTGGTGCGGTAAAAACAACACTTCAACTGAGCATATTTTGCGAGCGCTCATGGCTCTGAGTTGATGCTGCGGGGGAACACGCTCACGATCGCGAGAGCGAGGAGCTGTAGTTCTACGTCAAACATTGCGATGAGAACGGTACTCGGGGAGGAGGGAAGGCAGCGCAGGATGATGCAGACGAGTGCAACGATGCACACCGGCTTGATGAGCCACTCAGCCGAACGTTTGCTTCCCTCGTCGTTCGCGCAGGTCAGAGTCCATATCAGGATGAGGAGCGTGCTATGGAACATTCCGGGCACAAGGAGGATGATGGATATGAAGTTCGTTTTGCCGAGTTCTGCTGCCATCACGACGAAGGAGAGAATCTCTGCCCCCGTGAATAACGCGCAGCAGCACGCCGTTCGTGTGGGGAACAGCGCTCGGAGTGGGGCTGAACGCTGTTTTGTCGTGCAGTACCGCCAGATCCCGATCCCGACATTGATAAGCGTCGCGATCCAGAGAGCGAACACGAGTATCCCGACATTTCTCAAAATCATCAAAAAACCGGGCTCACCCGGGTGGATCAGGTAATCGACGCAGTCCTTTCCGGAAATCAAGAGGGCGATCAAAACAAACAGCAGCATAAGCCGTCCCACCCGCTGGCAATCTCTTGAATCCTCCTCTCGTAAGAATAGATATGGTACTCTCAGCATGATAAGGGTCGGGATGGTAAAAGGGAAAAGTACGGCGAACCATAGATTTAGCTCCGCGAGCATCATGCCCGCAGATGCCAAAACGACCAACAGCGCCGCGATGGAGCATATTTTTCTTCCGTTCATAGTGATTCCTCCTTTTTCCTGCGTTTGCAGAGGAAGTGATGGATTGTCTCGCAAACAATGACGACGAAGCCACACGGATAGAGAGCGAAATTCGCCATCACAATAGCGAAAGTCGAACTATCCTCCTGAAACCACCCGTCTGCGGATGATTGCAGCGTTTGAAGGGTCGTGCAGACGATCGCAAAGGTGATTAGGATCTCCCAGCCGATTCGGCGGGTGGTCGAACCGTTGTGACAAAAGAGGAACCAGGCGATGAGGAGGGGCAAGGCGTCGAAGGGGAGAGAGAAAAGGCACATCGTAAGTGAATCAGCCATACGCTTCATCGAGTATCCGGAGAGCATGAAGGACATCAGGAAATATTCAAAAACCAGCAGTCCGAGGCAGCAGCGAGCTCCAGCGTTTGGAAACACCTTTTGCAAATCGCGGATGATCGCGTCCTTGCTCTCCCTGCTCCCGCGCAGAAGAGTCCATGCAAGGAAAAGAATTTCCATGATGATCACGCAGGCTGCTGTGGAAATGCCCACATCAATCGCCGGGAGAAGGTAGATGAGTGCGCCCTGTGCATCGCTCGCCGCCGCTTCGGGCGCAAGGCTGTAGAAGCGTGCGGTGAAGAAGAGAGCAGGGATGGTGTATTCCCATGCCAGACATTTCATGCGTCGGTTTTTGCAGCGAAAGAGGAGGTAGCCCGCAACAGGTATCGGTGCAGCAAATGTTGTAAGGAAAAGCGCGCCAGCCACCTTCCCTCCCATCGTTGTCGGGCTGCATTCCACAATGTAGAATACGAAAATCGCCACCAGCAGCAACACATGGATGGCTGCTCCGATGTTTGGAAACAGAGCTGTGCTTATTTTGTGAATCATGCCTCGGGTTCGGCTACACCCGTAATGCTTTGCAGGAGTTGACGGACATCTTTGGAAAGGCGTGGGAGAGCCAGGAACTTCGCCATACCGCGGATATGGGCTTCGCTCCCGGGTAAGCAGGCGAGTTGTCGTTGCACGAGTCTTGCAATTTCGCGCAGCTCATCAGCCGGGACATTTTGCAAACAGCGTGTGCCAATTGAGCGCGGCAATACCTCAGGCTCATTTGGCAGAGAGAGAACTTCTCGCATACCCTCATAGGGAGCGTCAAGTCTTCGTATAAGGCATATATCGTTTTTTGCAAGCACGCGTACGCTCTGTTCGACTTGAGTGTCGCGAAAACTTCCAAACTCACTCGTATATTTTTTTGATTTTGAAGAGAGAGAAGGGGGGGCTATTTGCACGATGCGCTGCGTCAGGTGATCCAGTGTGAGGGGCGCTTCCTTTAAAACGATATCGACAGCAAGTTGCTGCAGCTTGTCTTGAGACAATGAAAAAGCATCTCTATATTTCTTCTTTGGCGTGCAAAGAAGCGGCGTTTCCCCGGGTTGAACTTCCTTCCGGTCGGGTGGAGGCTCTTCGTTTTCAGATTTCTCCTCAACTTGTTTTTTAGGAGAGGCTTGGTCGGCCGCCAGCAGAGATGGCAGCTCCACTTGCTGCACGGGTCCAAGTTTTTGGAACTCACGCAGTCTGGCATTCAACGTATTGACGCACTCATCCGGATGCCTCCACCAATCCAGTGCCCACGCATGAATCAGTCGCCAGCCCAGCAGGGTCATGGCTTCAGGACGCGTCACATCACGATCCCGCGCTGTGCGTGCGGAGCCGTATGTCGCTCCATCCAGGGTGATACCGGCCAGCACGGCGTTTTCATGGTCCGGATCTTCCACAGCTATATCCACACGGTAATCCGATGCTCCGATATTGGTATGGCATTGCCATCCCTGTTCCGCGAGAGACGCAGAAATTCGCAGCGCGAGAGCATCCGGTTTCCCCGCGGATGGAGCGGAGGCGCTGAGTTTCGAGTTGTTGCGCGCGTATTCCAGGAAAGCTCGCAGGTCGGCTGCCCCTTGGGCACGAGTGCGACTCAGGTCAATGTCTTCCGGTTGCATGCTGCTGAATACGTGCATGGCATAACGAGCACGAGTCACAGCCACGTTCAATCGGCGCTCTCCGCCGGTCAGGTTAAGCGGGCCGAAGTTCATGCTCATGCGCCCACCGGCGTCTCGCGCGTAGGTGGTGGAGAAGTAGATGACGCCACGCTCGTCGCCTTGCACATTTTCGAGATTTTTCACAAAAATGGCCTCCGGGTTGTCTTCGGCAAAATAGGGCTCAAGAGTTGGGTCATTAGCGCGAGCTTCCTCAAAAAGATCTTCAATGAGTTTTTGCTGCTGCATGTTGAAAGTGACCACGCCGATGCTTGTGGCCTCCGTATAACGGAATCCTGGTGAGTGCAGAGTTTGAAGCACATGAGCGACTACAGCCTTGGCCTCTTCCTCGTTGATGCGCTTTTTTGCGCCGGGTTCGTACACTCCTCTCACCGAGTGAAACTGTAGCGCGGTATCGTGCAGAGTCGGTGCAGGGAACGTGGTCATCCTCCCCTCATAATAATGTTTGTTGGAGAAGGCAATGAGGGCTTCGGACTTGCTGCGGTAATGCCAAGTGAGGTACATACGCGGTACGCCACAAGCTGTACATTCATCCAGAATACTTTCCATATCCTGTTCAAGGTCTTCATCTTCACTTTCATCTGACTGACTTCGATTGAAGAAAGAGGTGGGCGGCATTTGTCGTGAGTCACCCGTGATAATGACGCTTGTACCTCGGCCGATAGCGCCAATGGCGTCCCACACCGGAATTTGCGACGCCTCATCGAAAATCACTACGTCAAATGGTTCCTCTTCCGGGCTGAGATATTGAGCGATGGAGAGGGGACTCATCAGGAAACAAGGCTTGAGTCCCCGGATGACATGCGGCGTTTTCTGCAGCAGTTTACGCAGTGGCATGTATCCACGCTTTTTTGTCATTTCGCGCTGCAGAATGGCCACCTCCTTGTCGTATTTTGTTGCCTTCTTAGCGAACTCGGCGAGAAGTGAACTGAGATGCTCACTGGTACGAGCACGTAGGGAGGCCTCTTCGATACCGTAGTTGCTGATGCGTTTTTCATGCAATGATGGTGAAAAGTTGTAGAGTGAATCCACACTCGTTTCAGCCGCACGCAGTTTATAACGCCCCAGATTCAGCTCTGCTGCTGCCTCTATTTTTTCCGGTGGACAGGTGCCGCACAGCAGCATATCCACCAATGGCGCACATTCGGAGTTGCGCACCGGATCAACATGCTTGTTCCACAGAGTGACATCACGCCAATGGCCTCGGGATTCAAGCATGCGTTTTACCCAACTTTGGGCTTCACCAGTGGCGAAGTGTTCAATGAGTTGGCAGGGGGAGTGTAGCAGCTCCGATAAGTGGTGAACCTGCTCCCTCAGCGTTTGCGTGTTGCTTTTCCATGCGGCGAGTGTGCGTGTAGTGGATAGTTCTTCGGCATGATGGACGGCATAGTCAATGAATTGTATGGCTCGTTCCTGTTGTTCATCGGTGAGCTTTGCAAGCCGTGTCGCTAGGGTTCGAGCCTGCCGGACCTCTGCCTCCGCGCTTGTTTCCATCCCTCGGTTAAGAAAGCGGGGCAAGATTGCAGTATCCTCTGCAGGTACCGACTCCTTTTCTGTACGCATTGAAATGAGTTTAGTCAGGTCGTTCAGTACATCCGGATCTCCGCCCTCCTCTGACAACTCTCGTAAAAAATGAGCCACAGAGCGTCGTTTCCAGAACCGGCTGAAGAGATTGCTACGCTCTGCATTGCGCCATTCAGCAAGGCGAGCATCCAAGGAGGGATGGTCTACTGCAGAATCCGGGTAGGAGAGACTGAGGGCCTCTCTGATTTGGCGGTATGAGTCGGCGTGCTGGGCGAGTCGTTGCAGGACATCAAGTGTATGGGGTGCGTAGCGCGGCAGCAGGACGCTCCAATCCTCTCCCGGATGATCGGCCGTCATTTCCAGTGTTGTGGTCAGTAAGGCGTGGTCTGCTTCTTCCCCTGTATAGATCCGGTCGGTTACCTGCGCCCACTCGGATAAGATCTCTTCGCGCATTTGCAGGACGGGTTTGATACTCTCGAGGACAGTCGCCAGTTGCTTATCCCATTCATCGGAATAAGAGGGGCATAGCAGATCCTGTGCAATCAGGCGAATATCGCCGTGGATAAGCGCAAAGTGGGTGGCGAGTTCGTGCGCGCAGGCTATAATGCTGCGGCGCTGGTCGCCGGTGAGAGTCAGCGGATCCTTCTCGGTGAGCTTAGCGATGGGGAGGTCGCCATCACAAGCGCTGCGTGCAATCTCATCGTACAGACTGGAACCATCCGGGTACGCTGTATGCAACGCTTTTGGTAGTGCATTTAAGCTATCGCGCACATGGACCATAGACTCCACTTCGTACTTCCATTCTGTGCTGCGGGTGGAGCTATCGGCTATGCTCGCGATTGAAGGCCGAAGTTGATCTACAACTGTGTCAGGACGCGTTTTATTGGAGTGAAGTTGCAGGCAAAAATTACCTAGCCCGATGCGGGAGAGACGCTTGTGTACGACCTCAAGGGCCACAGCTTTTTCTGCCACGAAGAGTACAGTCTTGCTGCAACCCAGACAATGGGCAATCATGTTGGCAATAGTCTGACTCTTGCCGGTGCCGGGAGGCCCTTCCAGCACAAAGCTTTTTCCTCGCGCCGCAGCTAGCACCGCTGCCAACTGGGAGGAGTCTGAGGGCAGGGGCGTGTATATTTTGTCGGCATCCACTTCGCTGTCCAATTGAGCCGGATCCGGGAAACCGACTTGTGCCGGGAAGCGTCCGCGGTCAGGAGCCGCAAGGTGTTGTACGACTGCGTTTTTGAGCAGTATATCCTTGCGTGCTACCATATCCTGCCACATCAGGAACTTGGCGAATGAAAACAGCCCGATCATGCTCTGCTCCTCGACGTTCCAGTATTCCATGCCGGCAATAGCGTGGCGCACGATTTGCAGGATGCGTGCCACATCCACCCCCTTTTCATCGCGTGGCAAATCTCCATTCAGCTCCGGCATCCGCAGCGAGTACTCGCTGCGCAGCATCTCCAGTAGAGTGCGGTTGATCTGTGTTTCATCCCCACTGCTTCTCAGTACGTATCCATCTCGAACGCTCGTGCGTGTGAGTTGCACAGGCAGCAAAATAAGAGGCGCCCGTAATATCCGATCCTTCGGCCCTTCTCGGGGTACCCAGCATAAGAAGGCACAGGCGATGTAAAGTGTATTGACGCCGCTTTCTTCCATCTCCCGGCGAGCCGCATTATACAACCCGCCTAATTGCAATTTCACGGTGCCTTCATCGGCATCAGCCGCGATCAGTTTTTCAACCAGCATATTCTGCGCTTCCTTGGTCACGTCTTCCGGCACGCCGGAGGGTTGCGCATCATCCGGTTTGCTGAGCAATTTTTCAGGTAGAGATTTCACACGAAAGCTTGCCCCACTTGCCAGAGCATCTTCCAGACTTGAGATATCCGGGACAATGATACGCAGACGGTTTTTCCCCCGCAATTTAGCGTTGATTAGTCCATTGCGCAGGGATAAATCAAGGAGCTTACGCTGCCAGTGATCAAATCGGGTCTTTGGTGCATCCGACAGCGATAATTCCGAGGCTTTTGCACCTGCAGCGCACGCGGCTGCGGGGGAAGGCTTGCTACCATCGGCCAAGCGGAAGAGTTCTGTTCCCCAGACCTGGCGCACGTCTACAACCAGAAAATTTTCATCGGAAACTTTTTCCTTTTCGTCGTGAATGCTCTCCATGCGTGCCGCGGCAGCACGAAGACAAGTCAACATCGCGACAGGATTGAAAATGAGCATCTGCTCCTCCTTCAACTTTTGCTCAATCTCTTCGACGGAGCAATCAATGGTCGATGGCAGATTCAGGCGTTCCAGCATGACTCCGATATATACGCTGGTTCCTGCAAAAATAATCAGCGGATTCAGGTTGATGCGCGCTACGCAGGACGCAAGCAACAGCGCGATATCTAGTGTGTGAGCATATCCGAGTTCCAGCGCTTGTGATGGTGTACGTACCGTACAACCTTCTTTCACAGGAACGGCTTCTTGAGGACGCGGCAGTTTGTGAGTCTCCGTGTAGTGGCAGACGGCGTCCCAAAGCATGTATACCCGCCTTTTCACGGCCTCTTTGGTTTCGCTATAGCCGGGCCAAGTATTGTCCTCCGGGGAGGAGCTGATTTGTTGAAGAAGCTTTTCCACTGCAGCGTCGGCTGGGTAAATAGCCGTGGCGACCCATTCCGGGAAAACTTCCATGCCGGGGTATTCGTTATCCGGCAGCCAGGTTATGGGCCTCTCTTGGGAAGATAATGTTGCGCCATCTTCTGCCATCAGCTCCACGCGTACCTTGCCCGGTGTACGCAACGTGATTGCACGCAGCCCGCGCAAATCTTCTCCCGGACTTCCGGGTGCAATGCTACGCTGTTCCCCGGCGTCCATGTGCGATATCCAGTAACGTTGAGAAATCAATTTGAGATTTGCCGGCTCGTAAGTGATGCTCAAACTCGCGTTCTCTAGTCCTCCATCGGGCGCTGTCAGCTTTAGTTCTCGGACGGGATCATGCTTATTCATCAGCCCCACAGCTGATGAACTTCTTTCGGTAGTAAATTCAATTGCCACACTTCCTTATACCATGCGTGCCTCATCCACGTCAAGGTCGCTCACGCGCTTCAATTGCGCCTTGCCAGGTTCAATGCGGCGCAAGATATGGCACAAAAAAAGGAGGATGCGGGTTTGTTAGATGGTTGAGTATAATTTGCTTGACGGGAAAGGAAGAGGGAGTAGACTGGTAGCGAGGTTTGCATGGCAGGCAAGGGTTTGCGTGTTGTGTAGCGTCGAGCGACATGACGAGTGAGGGATTGTCTGCGAGTCATGGTGTGAAGAAACGCAGCTGCACGATAATGAAAAAGAAAGCCGCCTCAACGTCTTCCGTGTCCGATAGTTCCAAGAAGCAAGCCGTGAAAGCTTCCGGGAGAGTTCGTCGAAAGTCTGTTGCCGCCGCCTGTGCACAGGAGGTCAGCCCCTCTCCGAGAAGGCGTTCTTCGAAAGCGGCAAGTTCTCGAGGTGTGCGGGACGACGAAAGCGCATCGTCGAGTAGTTTTTCTTCGTCTTCTTCAAGCTGTGTTTGTTCGCCCAGTTGCAGTTGTAGTTGTAGTTGCAGCTGTAGTTGTAGTTGCAGCTGTAGTTGTCCCTGCGATGATCGCCCGACCGGCGATGGCACACCCTCGATGAGCAGCTCATCCTCGAAGCGGAGTTCATCTTCATGGAGCAGCTCGTCATCCTTGAGCAGCTCAGCCCTTGCCAACACTTCCTCGTTGAGCTCGAGTTCCTCTTCTCCGAGCAGTTCCTCTTCCCCAAGCAGATCTTCATCCCCGAGTGGTTCCTCCTCCCCAAGCAGTTCCTCCTCCCCGAGCAGATCTTCATCCCCGAGTGGTTCTTCATCCCCAAGCAGATCTTCATCCCCAAGCAGATCTTCATCCCCAAGCAGATCTTCATCCCCAAGCAGATCTTCATCCCCAAGCAGTTCCTCCTCCCCGAGCAGATCCTCATCCATCAGTTCATCCTCATCCATCAGTTCATCCTCATCCATCAGTTCATCCTCTTCCATCAGTTTATCAGAATCCGTTAGCTTGTCAGAATCTGTCAGTTTCTCTTCGTCCAGCAGTTC
>CANQAC010000007.1 GCA_947589345.1 uncultured Akkermansia sp. | reverse complement strand
CGGGCGAGAACGAACCCTACTACCCCATTCCCTCCCCCGAAAACGCCGCCCTCTACGAGCGCTACGCCCAACTCGCCTCCTCCCTCCCCAACACCCACTTCCTCGGCCGCCTCGCCTCCTACCGCTACCTTAACATGGATCAAACCGTGGAGAAGGCTCTCAAGGTTTGTGAGAGAGAGAATAAAACTGTGAGAGCAATCGAACAAAAAATGGCAACAATTAATAATTTAGGCTCTGTCCTACCACAGTGTTGAAAAAACATGAGCATGAACAAGTCTCTAAATAAGAATGTTCGAGTAGGGTTATCGCGCGTCGATAATAACTTCGCCCATGAGAGCATGAGCAAGAAGCCTCCGCTGCTACTCGTTGACCAAAGTGTAAAGGATAAGGGCTTCACCCCATTGTCTTAGTAAATCTAACACATTAATTCTAATCGTATGAAAGGATTCTTCAAAAATCAACACGTGGTAGGACAGAGCCAAAATAAAATGATTCAAGCTTATGGTCTGAAGAGGATGAGCACTACGGTGGGAGTGGTGTGCTTCTACTTTCTAGTTCTCATATTTTCTTCATATTCGTGGGCCTTTGAACCGGCTCTCCATATCGGGAACGACCCTCGTTATTTTAATTGTGTGGGATGTGAGCAGGATTCTCCTTTAAAAAAGAAAAAAATCCTCTTCCTGGGGTCATCTGTCACAAGAGGGGCGTGTAGTTTGGGAGTCTCATTTGCTGATATGTTGAGACGTAAGTACGATTTTTTGATGATAAAGGACGTTGTAGATGGAACATTATTGGTGGAAAAAGGAGAGAGCTCATATATTTCCCGTCTGAAGAAGTACACAAGAAGCTCTAACATTGATCTGCTTGTTGTTCAGCTATCGACAAATGACTCGCATACAAAAGATTTAATAGAAGGGAAACAGACAAACACTATAGGGGGGGTATTCTCTTTATTGTTGAATACGCACACAATATCTTGCGTTGCCCCGTTCTTTTTTATACGTGTCCCTACTTTGGAAACGAAAAATACAGAAAAATGTGTGATTTCCTTTATAAATTTAAGGAAGACTCAACGTCGAGAACCTTCTACATTGCAGATATTTTCCGCAACGGAGGCTTTCAACAATTGTCTTCTTTTGAATTCCAATTATGTATGTTTGACCCAATTCATCCGACTCAAGCGGGATATTTTCGCTGGTTGCCATTGTTCGAAGAACAGCTCTCCAGAATCTTTCCCCAAGAAGAGCACAAACGATGATACAAGCTGTCCTAAATAGCGTTTTATAATGGTTCAATGAGTCTATTATTTACTTTAAAATTCTAGGAAATAGTAAAATGTGATAATTGAAAAATGAGAAAAGGAACTAGCAAGGCTGAGGGAGGGGCTTTAGGTACCGTCTTAGTGACCCACACATGAAGTATTAACGCACAAGGATTCCTTAAAAATCAACACTGTGGTAGGACAGAGCCATAATTTATCAATTAAATAAGGAAACTCGAACTCGACTTACAAGAGAAATTATAATTATACATCACTACCAGTATGAATAGCAACGATAAGAAAATAAGAGAGCTTTTATACTTTTTTAACGTCATTTATTCACTGCCAAAGCCCCCAAAAAGTCTCCCACAGAAATTGGAAGGTAATTTTGAAAAAATCCCGATTATCCTATCTAGTGATAACAACTATGCTAAATTTCTGGCCATTACGGGTGTTAGTATCTTGTATAACACAGAATCGTTCATTAGCTTTCATGTCTTAAGTGATGGGATTACCGAAGAGAATAAAATACTCATCACTGATGCTTTCAATAAGGTGTCTCCGAATTTTTCCTTGGAATTCATTGAAATACACTCAAATGATTATTTTTCAGGAATTAGGTTGAGTGAAGATTATCACGTAAGTATAAGTACGTGCAATAGGTTATTGTTTCCTAAGTTGCTTCCCAACATCGAGCGAGCGATATACTTAGACGTGGATCTTATTGTCATGGGAGACATCAAGAGATTATGGGAGGAAGATCTTGATGGTCACGTTTTTGGAGCTGTGCCTCTTTATATTGACCGCTTCTCTGTGACAATCTACTTGAGATCTTGTTCACATATTCCGTCAGACAGTCCCCATAATGAGTACAAGTACTTTAATTCTGGGGTCATGCTGATTGACTACAAGAAATGGAGAGAATGCAAGGGTTCTAATGAAGCAATCTGTGAGGAATTGATGAATATATTGTACGAACTAAAACCTAAAGTGACTCCCGATGAAAATGTACTAAATAAGTTCGCTTTTGAAAACGGCGGATACAAGATATTGCAGCACAAATACAACTGCCACCCTTACTACTCATACAAATATCTTAAGGGGCAAGACTTCCTTTCTGTCCAAGAGGAAAAGACTTTAAAGGATTTTGAAAGAAATATCACGTATTTTAATTATGAGTCGGACTTGGAACCGGGAGAAAATATTTTTATACGTCATTTTTTTGGCAGTGATAAGCCCTGGAATTCAATTTCGGGCACATATTTCCCTATTCCCATTACTCCCAACTTGTCTGATTTCTGGTTCTACGCAAAGCTTACACCCTACTTTGATGAAATAAAAAGGAACTTTCTATCCAGACAAATCTGCCCCCAAGGATCTAACAAACTACTAGGTCCACTAATCAAGGAAACTCTTAAAAGTCTCGTGCTGATTCCACAATATGAAAAAGAACTCAGTCGTCTTCGAGTCCGGTTATGGTTTAGTTTTGGGGAAAGGCATAAATTTTTGAAAAACAAGAAACAAGAAGTTAAGACGGCCTTGAAGAAAGCACAAAAAATTGTGAAGAACTACATGAGTTCTTAATTACCGAGAGGGTACTATATGTTACTTACATCAGAACACACTGCCTCATTAAACCCATCTCAAATTATCATATGCTTTATGATTTATTTTTACCAATAGGTGAACGCTGTCACACGTACGCCGCGCTACGAGAGGTCATAAGTATCGAATTTGGCCTATTCGACGCATTAGGGTGTGTCACTTTGCCTGCTGTGTATGAAGCTTGTAAGAATAACTTCTCAGGATTTCTGCTTCAAGAAAATTTAATTTTCTCGGGAAAGGAAAACGGAGAAAACTGGGAATTTAATGACAAGTCTTCTCATGTACGAGTGCGACACATATTTCGATCCAACTTGCCCCCTGAGGAGTCTTTACGACACTATTACCCCGTTTTACTCCGTTTAAAAGCACGAACTATGAATAAGCTTAAGAAAAGCCACAACATATTGTTCATTCACTCACCGTGCGAGTTTTCGTATTCAAAAGAAGAATATATTGACTACGGAAGGAAATTACGACGCTTGTTCCCCAAAAAGCAGTGTGATTTTCTCTTCTTTCATTACAATGAATTTGCAACAGATTACAAAACAGTTTATAACGCCGATGGAATTCGAATTTGCGAACTTCCTCATTCCCCATATATGAAAACAGAAAGGAAAGGAGAAATGGAGGTATTTGGCAACACTCCGATCCTCAAGCAAGCATTGAGCTCTTACCTGATTACATCTCTCATTAATGGAAAAGACGAAGATATCCACATCGCTACGCTCAGATATCTTGCCATGTTTCCTCACATCTGGTATAACTTCTACCGAAGCCGGATACTTTCACATATTCTGATTGGGAAACGCGCTGAATACTACAAATTCCAAAAGCGAAAGTTTAGGAAACAAAAAGAAATTGCGGAAAGCTTTTTGAAAGCAAACTGCAATCTTTTTGATGACAAATAATTGACGCAATAATTAAGAGCGCATATTCATTGGGAGGGAGCCTGTTGACTTTTTTGAATCAAACAATTTCTAACACTGAAAATTACTGCATCTCTCAGGAAAATAGAAATAAATTCTCGCAGACTAAGGGTTATCCTCTACTCCATTCTATTATAATCAATTGACTTATGAGAAGCAAAAAAATCTGGATCAGTATATGGCTGACTCTTTTAATTAATGCTTTGTGCTTGCCCCTGTGGATAGAATGTGATTATGTTGGATTTGTACGCTCTCTCTTTAATAAAGAGGCTCGACTTGATCTACTGTATTCCAGCCAAATTACCCGTGCTGAACCCTTTCAGTATAAGGTAACGCCCCAGCCTTTTTATGCCACGTGGATGTACGGGTCTGGGGATAATGTTCATCGAGCCAATCTCAGTTTGAGAGCGAGAGGGAAATGGCAAAGACTTTCCCTCTCGCTTAAGGCTCAGCGCGACGGGAAAATCACCGTGCTTTTCAGGGGACCGGAAGTGCAGGATGAGTACGGCTTTTTTTACTCTGTACTGACAGATTGGAGAAATGTCAAAATAAACGGCAAAACCATCTTGCCAAAACGCAAAGCTCTCTCTTTCGAAAAGAATTTTACGAAGCAACTTTCGGTCAAAAAAGGTGATATCCTTCACATCGAAGCGGAGTTTCGTCGACATCATTTTTCCATCCACGATTTTACGGGACTGAAATCCGGAAAAGTCTGGTACATCATCACGGGGAATTTGTTGTTCTTCTCCCTGATTTACCTGTTGCTGTCCTACATGGAAAAACGTCGTGAACGCATTTGTCTCAGCGACATGCTGCTTCTGGTCGTATTCTTTCTCCTGCTTTTCATCCCCCTGATCAGCATTTCAGATGCGGTGAAATCTGTGCGAGAAAACAGAATGCTTGCCGTGAAACCGGAGTTGAAAGATATCTTCAGAGAAAAGTCTGACTATGGGAGACGGTATGAAGACTGGTTCAACGACCATTTCTACGGGCGTGTTGTCCTAAAGAAATTACACAATAACTTTCGAAACAAACTATCCCGCGTTATACGTACGGATAAGGGCATTTATCTCAAAGAAAGCGGGTGGGAATTTCTTTTACCCCTCGTATCAGGTTGGGCTTATCGTACAGATTTTTTCCAATCCGCCGCACAAAATTTAGTTCAACTGAATCAATTTTGTCAACAACATCAGATCAAACTTTACGTTTTAGAGGTACCGAAGAAAGAGATTGTCTATAAGGGATTCATCAAGGAGAACTATGGTTTTGACGAAACAACATTAACCAGAGCCTTGCAAACACAAGAATTTATTAGGAATGAAGCAGAGAGATACCGAATTCCCTACATCTATCCCTACAAGGCACTGCACAACGCAGCTAAGTCGGACTACGTGTTCTTCAAATGGAAACATCATTGGACAGATTGGGGAGCGTTTGTCGGGTATAATGAACTCATGAAAGAGATAACTAAAGATTTCCCGGACGTGCCCATCGGTTCCCTTAATGACTATCGAAAGTCTCGAAACTGGCTCATTCGAGATGAAGCTTGGGAGGGCTACGATCGCGCTTGGCAACTAAATTTACTGTTCAATAACGGAAACGAAGATGATCCCGCGAATCGGGTACTCTATAATTACTACGACCACAGCAATCGGGCGAAGATGGTGTTTAAAGTCGGAAAGTTTACCAAGGAGTTCGTATACCCGGTCGGGAAGCGCAAATGTATGCTGATCGGAACATCTCAAAATGAGAATCTCAATCATTTTCTCCCCTACTCTTTTGCACATCTAAAATTCCTCAGACTGAATATGGGCCAAGTAAAATGGGAAGATGAGTTTAAAATTCTGAAGTTATACAAGAAAGACATTCTGACTTTCAGACCCGATATCCTCATTTTCTCTATACACACGGATGAACTTTTTCGCCTCCGCGACATCTGCGCAACCAAATAGCTCATGCTATCCTCATGTATGCTCGTTATTCATCCAGCTCTTAGCTGCTGTTGATCCAGTGTCTGATTGCCTTGGTCAAGCAGTCCTGCAAGCGCGCTCTGGTTAGCGATGAAGCAGCAGAGCAAGCAGAGTTAGGATGGATGGTCTACGAAATGGTTAAGATCATTCAGGATGTCCTTGGGGCGTGTTCGTAGGTTTACACCTAGGTCAACAGGGGTGGGGAGATACGGTACTCGGAGACGAAAGACTGATATTTTGCCCGGCAGTCCTCTCCAAAATTCGAAAAGAAAGTTGCATATTAGCGGTAGAAAGAGGGGAAAAGATACGTATAATTGGTGTATGAAGAGTGTTTTGTTGACAGGTGCCCTTTCAATTGTGGGGGTGGCGCAAGCTTTGCCTGTACTCGGACAGCCGGAACATGTGCAGGTGGAAAAAGCCACCACAGGGCGGGATTATGTGGCGAGGCGCAGCATCGGCCATGTGGAGGCCATTCGCACGGTTCATGTGCGCGCGGCGGTGGAGGGCTTTCTTATTGAGACCGTGTGCAAGGAAGGCGCTCTGGTGAAGGAAGGAGACGTACTCTTTCGCATTGATCCTCTGCGTTATCAGGCGGCTGTCCAGAAAGCGGAGGCCGATCTTGCTCGCATTGACGCTCAAATCATCTACGCCACCAACAACCATAAGCGCCTTTCAAAGCTTGCGGAGAGCTTGGCAACATCCAAGGAGGAAATGGAGACGGCTCTGGCCAAGTTAGAAGAATTAAAAGCGAGTCGTACCGGGGCGCAAGCCGATCTCGTCAAAGCTAAAAAGGATCTGGAAGATTGCACCATCCGTGCCGAAATCTCCGGGCGCATTGGTCGCGTGGAGTTCTCCGACGGCAATTACATCACGGCAGGTGAACAACTAGCATCCATTACTCAGGTGGATCCCATCTATGTGCGCTTTCCTCTCAGTCAATCGGATGTGAATGGTGTCTTTGGCGGGCCTCGGCGTATTGGCAGTGTGGCCGATGTACGTTTGATCACCGCCAGCGGCGCGCAATACCCTTCTTCCGGCACGATTGAGATTGTTGATAATCAGGTGTCGGGTAGTACCGACTCCTATACGCTTTGGGCAAACTTCCCGAATGCTGATCACACCTTACTCCCTCGCGGGATCGGAGCGCTGCTCATCTCGCTTACCGATACCATGGAAGTGACAACAGTCCCGCTTACGGCGGTGCAGCACGATGCTGCCGGTTCTTTTGTTTACACCGTGGCGGAGGATGGTACAGTAGCCCGGCGTGATGTAGTCTCCGGCTCGATCCGGGGGCGCCTACAATCGATCTATGACGGACTGAAGCCCGGGGAAACGGTCATTACCGATGGCGCTCACAAGACACGACAGGGAGCGAAGGTGGTCCCGGTGTTCCCTGAGCAGAAGAGCATGCGCAGCTCGAAACCCGCAGCTGACAGCGCATCGCAAGCAGAACCCGCCGTGTCCGTGCAAGTGGCTACAGCCGAACTCATTGCCGACCCCACGGTGCTGGAGTGTAACGGAGCTCGTGTGGAGGCCATCAAACGCGTGGACATTCGTCCGCTCGTGCAAGGCATTTTGGCAGAACCTGCCTTCAAGGAGGGTGACCGCGTGCAAAAAGGGGATATCCTTTTTTCGATCGACCCTACTCGCTACCAGGCTGCTGTAGATGCTCAACAGTCCGCCATCCGTGTGTTGGATGTGCGCATCGCCGACGCTCGTACCAAGCTGGCGCGTCAAGAGGAGCTCGCGAAACGCAATGCCACCAGCCGAGATGAGGTGGAAAGCGCCCAGGCTGCCCTCAATGAATTGTTGGCTCTTAAATCCGGAGCCGAGGCGGTTCTCGCCATTGCCAGAGATGATCTGTCCCGCTGCACGGTGCGCGCGTGGATGGATGGGCGCATTGGGCGCGTCAATTTTTCCAAAGGCAACTACATAGCCGATGTGAAATCGCCGTTGGCCACTCTCATGCAACTCAGCCCGATTTACGTGCGTTTCTCGCTCAGCGAAAGCGCGATTCTCTCGCATTTCGGCACGGTAGATAAGTTGGTGGAAGACGCCGATATATCCCTTGTGACCGCCACCGGCAAGGTACTGCCGGAGAAAGGTCGCGTCGCTTTCTGTGATAACGTCGTGCAGGCTGCTACCGATACCATCAATATCTGGGCCTCTTTTGAGAATAAAGAGCATTCTTTGCAACCGGGCGGCGTGGTGACTATCCGCGTCGGGCGACGCAGTGACAAGCTCGTGCCGGCCATCCCCTCCGCTGCTGTTCTCACCGATACGCGAGGACACTACGCCTTCGTGCTGCGCAACGGACGCGCCAAGCTCACGCGCATTCATTGCGGAACGGCTACCGATGACGCTTCTGTCCCCGTGTACAGTGGCGTTCGAGAAGGTGACCGAGTCATCACAACCAATTTGGCGGCGCTGGAGGACGGCACGCCTGTGACCACTGAGCAATAAGAGTAACCCTTTCCCTAACTAACGATGTTTTCTGATCTGTTTGTCCACCGGCCGAAACTGGCTTTTGTCGTTTCCATACTCATGATGTTGGGCGGGTTGCTCTGCCTCACGAAGATGCCTGTCGCGGAGTACCCGGAGGTTTCTCCCCCCACCATCAGCGTGCGCATGACGTACAGCGGGGCCAGTGCGGAGGAACTCGCGGAGGTTGTCGCTGCACCGGTGGAAGAGCAGCTCATCGGCATGGAGCATCTGCTCTACTTCTACTCCACCTGCGCCAACAACGGCACCTACATGCTCACCCTCATCTTTGAGACGGGCACGAATGATGACATGGCCTTTGTGAATGTGTCCAACGCCATCAAGCAAGTCGAATCAAAACTTCCTGCCGAGATCAAACAAACGGGTTACAATATTCACAAACGTTCCGGCGACATGCTCTGTTTCATCAACTTCATGTGCGATGAAAACAAGATGAGCGTGTTGGAACTCGCCAACTGGGTGCGTATGAACGTACGCGACCGCATCGGTCAGGTGGATGGCGTGTCGGAGGTGGATATCATCCCCTCTCGCAACTACGCCATGCGCGTGTGGATGAACAGCACTCGCATGAGCGCGCTCAACATCACACCGCAGGATGTCAATGAAGCGATTTCTTCCCAGAATATTCAAGCTGCGGCCGGCTCGGTGGGCGCCGAGGATGAGCAGTCCTATGCCACTTTCAAAGTCACGGCGACGGGGCGACTGCGCACCGCTGAACAGTTCGGCGACATCATCGTGAAGCGCGGCGAAGACGGCCACGTGACCAAGCTCAAGGACATCGCCGTCATTGAGCTGGGAGCAGAACGCAACTCAGGTTACAGCCGACTCAACGGCAAGGATGCGGTCGGTATGATCATCCACCGCAACAACGAAGCCAACGCGCTTGCTACGGTGGAGGCGGTGCAGGCGATGATGCGCCAGATTGAGCCGAACATGCCCGATGGCATGGAGTGGACGATGGGTTACGATCCGACGGAAGCCATCAGCGCCACGATGAAGGAGATTGTGTTTACGCTCATGTTGGCGCTCATTCTGGTGGTGGCCGTGACGTACCTGTTCCTGCAAGACTGGCGCGCGACGCTCATTCCTGCGTTGGCAATTCCGATATCCTTGCTCGGGGCATTCATGATTATGTATGCACTGGGCTACAGCATCAACGTGCTGACGATGTTCGGGCTGATTCTGGTGATCGGTTCACTGGTGGATGATGCTATCGTGGTGGTGGAGAATGTGATGCGTCTTATCCAGGAAGAAAAGCTGTCGCCCAAGGAGGCCACCCTCAAGAGCATGCGCCAAATCACCGGAGCCATCATTGCCACCACGCTGGTGACACTGGCCGTGTACGTTCCCATTGCCTTCTACGGCGGTATGGTAGGAGTTATATACACGCAGTTTTCCGTGACGATGTGCGTGGCTCTCTGTATCTCGACCTTCAACGCCCTCACGCTCTCACCGGCTCTTTGCTCGCTCATCCTGAAACCGGCCGGGGCTCCTCCCAACCGTTTTTTCACCATCTTGTTCTGGCCATTTAACAAGTTGATGGAGATCGGACGACGTGTTTACCTTTTTGGAACGGGGATTCTGGTGCGCAACGCATGGCTGACGGTGTTGGTGCTGGCGGCCGTTCTGGGCGCCAATTACGTGTATTTCAACGGTTCCCCGACTTGGTGGCAGAAGCTGGTCCACGGAGATAGCCCGCAGCAAAAGGCGCCGATGATGAAAGGAGCCTCCCCCAATTCCGGAGGTCTGCACTTGGACGATTTCCTGGCTCCGGGCATGATCAAGAATTCCTTTGTCCCCACGGAGGATAAAGGAGCCCTCTTCGTGATGATTACCATGGAGGGGACAGCCACCGCTAAGCAACGCACGGACAAAGTATTGCGCCAACTTGAGGAGCGCGTGAGCAAGATTCCCGGCATCCGCGCTGTCACGGCTCAAAGCGGCTATAGTTTTACCACCGGCTCCGGCGAGAGCAGCGCCATGATGATTATTCAGCTCAAAAACTGGGATGAACGTACATCTCCCGACCTTCACGTGTCGGCTATTGCGCAGCGTGTGAATGCCGCCTGTGCCGATATTCCGGAGGCTTCCATTATGGCCGTCACGCCGCCTGCGATCATGGGCTTGGGTATCACAGGCGGGGTGTCGATGGTGTTGCAGGTCTCCGGGGATGCTACGACTCTGGATATGGGCAATATGGTCAAGGAAATCCAGCAGCGTCTTCAGGCTCACCCGGACAAAGTTTCGCTCGCTCGAAGCGAGTACAATGCCGAAAATCCGCAAATTCGACTGGAAATCAACCGCGACAAAGCTCAATCGCTCGGCATCCCGGTGAATACGATTTTCAACACGCTGCAGAGCGTGATGGCTTCTTCCTACGTGAACGATTTCACACTTAATGGGTTTAACTTCAAGGTGATGGTGCAGGGGGCAACACATGACCGCCGCACGCCGGATGATATTCTCAACCAGATGGTGCGCAATGAGAAAGGACTTATGGTACCCCTCTCTGCCGTGTGTTCCCTTTCCTACGCCATGGGACCGGCCCAGTACGCCCGCTTCAATCAGTATATGAGTGCGGATATCACGGTGATGCCCGCTCCCGGTGTCAGCTCCGGCGAGGTCATGCAACTCATTGAAGAGACGCTCAAGCAAATCAATCAGGAAGAACGCCAGGCCGGCAACAATCGCCAATGGATGGTTTCCTGGAAAGACCTCTCATTCCAAGAACGTCAGAATACGGGCAAAATTGGCGCGCTCGTCGCCCTTGCCGTTCTCTTTGCCTACCTCTTCCTCGTGGGGCAATACGAAAGCTGGACCACTCCGGTGCCGGTGATGCTCACGGTGAGTGTTGCCACACTTGGCGCACTCATGGGGGTTCATCTCTTCGGACTCTCCCTCTCGATCTACGTGCAGTTGGGCATTCTGATGCTGATCGGATTGTCGGCTAAGAATGCCATCCTGATGGTAGAGTTCAGCAAGGAGGACCATGAGCAAAATCACACCCCCGTCAAGCAAGCCGCCATGAACGGCGCCGGTCTCCGCTTCCGCGCCGTGCTCATGACGGCTATTTCGTTCATTTTCGGCGTGCTGCCGATGGTTGTCGCCACGGGTTCCGGCGCAGCCAGCCGCCAAGAGATAGGCATCACGACCTTCTGCGGCATGATGCTCGCTACGCTCTTTGGCATCTTTCTCACTCCCGGACTCTATGCTCTCTTCGCTCGTCTTCGTGACTTCGCCTACTCTTTCGTTCATCGTTCTCCGTCGTCGAACAACGGGGAGTAGGGCTATATAGCGACGCCTCGAGCCGCTGCTGCATCTCTATTACACGCCGGGAGAGCATGCCTGCAGTTCCGTTGTACACAGTGGGCGATAGCAAGGGTCTTGCGCAGGGGATAAAAAAAGCGTATAATGCGCGGCAGAGAAGAAAGATATGTCAGACGCACGATATCAGCCGTTGCCGGGATTTCGCGATTTAGCGCCACAGGAATATGCATTACGGACGTATTTGTACAGCGCGTGGAGAGAGGTGGCTCACCGGTACGGATTTGTGGAGTGGGAGGCGCCGATGGTAGAACCCACGGAGTTGTACCTAAAGAAAAGCGGTGGCGAGTTGCCTGCGCAGTTGTTTCGTTTCAAGGATCAGGGAGATCGGGATATTTCTCTGCGGCCGGAGCTGACGGCTTCTCTGGGGCGCATTGTTTCCACGCGATCCTTGGATTACAACAAGCCCCTGAAGTGGTACGAGATAGGGCCCTGTTTTCGCTACGAAAAGCCCCAAAAAGGACGCCAGCGCGAGTTTGTGCAGTTTAATGTGGATATACTGGGAGAAGCAGGAGAGGGCGCCGATGCGGAACTGCTCGCACTGGCCATTGATTGCATGAGAAAATTAGGATTTAAGGAGACAGACTTTCTGGTGCGCGTGAGCGATCGTGAGGTGTGGTTGCAATATGCTCAGCAGCATGGCATCCCTGAGGAACGCACGCAGGACTTTTTGGCGGTGATTGACAAATTGGAGCGAGATCGTCCGGAGGTTTCGGAGGAGAAGTTAGCGATTTTTGGCGTGACGCGGGAGCAGATTTTGGAGTTCATTGCTCATCCTCCAGTCGGGGTATCCCCGCGATATGATGCGGTGTTGGAGGAATTGAAGGCGCGAGGATTGGCTGATTATGTGAAGATGGATTTGGGGGTGGTGCGTGGCTTGGCGTACTATACGGGGTTGGTTTTCGAGATATTTGACCAGGCTCACAGCTTGCGCGCTATAGCCGGGGGCGGCAGGTATGATCGCTTGATTTCAACGCTGACAGACGGCTCCATCCACATGCCCGCTACCGGGTTTGCCATGGGAGATGCCGTGATAGCGCATCTCATTGAAGCGTGCCCGGAAGCACGAGCCTTGAAGGATGCGGCGCTTCAGCCGAACACCTGTGATATATGCCTCGTCCTGGCGGCGCCGGAGATGCGTGCCAGCATGCTCTCGCTAGCTGCCACATTGAGGGATGCCGGGGTGCGGGTTGACGTGCCGCTTTCCTGGAGTAAACTCACGAAGCAACTGCGCCACGCTGAGAGGTGTGGGGCGACTTATGCAGCCGTGATAGGCGCGGAGTATCCGAGCATTGAACTCAAGTGCATGGCGACTCATGAGTCGCGGCGCATGACGCTTGAAGAACTCATCTGCGAATTGATACCGCACTGAACTCCAAAGAGGTGGCAAGATACCCATGGAGACGGATGAAAGCAGCTTGGAAGAACGCGTTGCAGCGGGAGATCCTGCAGCTTGCATGCAGCTGGGGAAACGGTTGCTTCGAGGTCGGGGGATTGAGAGAAATTATGAACGCGCTCTGGCTTGTTTTGACACAGCGGCTCGTTCCGGGAACGCCGATGCCTTTTACCTGATGGGGAAATGCTATTTGAAGGGAGTGGGATGCATCAAGGATCCCGGTGGGGCCGTAAGTTGCCTGGAAAACGCTGCGCGACGTGGACACGCCTCGGCGGCTCTTAAGTTGGGAGAATGTTTTGAACGAGGAATCGGTGCGCCAAAGAACGATGAATTGGCCGCCTATTGGTATCGCAAGGCTGCGGCACGAGGGGAGAGCCGGGCGTACGATGATTTGCTGCGGCTCGCCCGTGCGGCAGGCGAATCCCCTCGGCATGCTTCCCGATAACCTGTGTGCGCATGAAAATACTGGTGTTTGGAGCGAGGGGACGAGTGGGAGAGGTGTTGTGCACGGCAGCGAAAGAAGCCGGGCATGAGTTGCTGACCCCCACGCGTGAGCAATGTGACCTGACGAAGCCGGAGGAGGTGAGCGACTTTGTGTTGGGAAGCATGGCTGATTTGGTCGTGAATAGTGCGGCGATTTCACGCGTGGAGGAATGTGAGGAGGATGCTCTGCGCGCGCACATGGTGAATGCAATGAGCCCGGCAGCCATGGCTCTGGCATGTCGGCATACCGGCGCGCGCTTCATCCACTTATCCACTGATTATGTGCTGGATGGACGCAAACCCGGCCTCAAAGGCGTCAACGCGCGTTGCAAGCCTGTCAATACCTACGGCATGTCAAAAGCCGAGGCCGAAATCGAGATAGGCGAGAGCAACGCCGAGGCCCTCATTTTGCGCATTTCGTGGGTGTGTGGCAACCCCGCCAAGCCGTCATTCGTCGAGGATGTGTTGTCGCGGGCGCTGCGCGAGCAAAAGGTGGCGGCCGTCGTGGACCAAGACTCCATGCCGACGCATGTGCGAGACGTGGCGCGCGTCATTCTCAGTCCGCAGCTGAAGGGGGTGAGAGGTGTGCTGCAGGTGACGAGCGGCGGTGAGCCGATGAGCCGCTACGACTGCGTCCAGGTCATTCTGGAACATGCCGGAGCGTTGGGCGTACTCAGCAAAAAACCGGTTGTAGAAACTCAGAGACTCAGAGAAGTGAATTGTTTTCGCGTCCCCCGTCCCGCACATACCGCCATGGATAATAGCGGAGTGCTGGCTTTAGGTATCCTCATGCCGAGCGGACGAGAATGCATACGTCGCGCCGTGGAAGAGTATCTGCTCTACACTCGCAACTGAGCAAAAGAAAGCCGGACTCACAGAGGAAGTCCGGCTCCGGAAAATCAGAGGCCACTGAGTGTGTAACCACCCAAGACAGAAAGGTTATTTAGCCTCTTCCACAACGTTGACGCGGCGACCTTCGCGGTCGAAGAATACTCGACCATCCACGAGGGAGAATATCGTGTAGTCGCGCCCCATGCCCACGCCCTTGCCCGGGTGGAACTTGGTGCCACGCTGACGCACGATGATATTGCCGGCAATGACGGATTGCCCGCCGAATTTTTTCACACCAAGGCGCTTGCTGCGTGAATCCCGTCCGTTACGTACCGAACCCTGTCCTTTTTTATGTGCCATGACTTGTAAAAATTATCTTGGTTGAATGAGTTAAGCGTTGATAGCGGTGATTTTTACCTTCGTGAGGGCGGCGCGAAACCCCTTCTTCTTGTGAAATCCCTTGCGGCGCTTGAATTTGAAGGCCACGCCCTTGGGGCCGCGCGCCTCAGCATCCAGCACTTGCGCTGTTACGCTGGCACCCTCCACCACAGGAGCGCCCACCTTCGTCACTTCTCCGTCCTCTACCAGCAACACGTGGTCGAATTTCGCTTCACCATCATTGACCACGTCCGGGAGGCGATCAAGCTCCACGACGTCGCCCACGGTAACTCGGTACTGCTTGCTGCCGGATGCGAATATTGCGTATGCCATAATTTTTAATTTTTTTGATTGCGCCCGCGCTTGCGGACTGGCACATTATAGCCGAGCCGAGTCACTTGGCAAGCAAAATTTAATAAAAATGCGTTCTACAGAAAAAATTTTTCAAAATGGTCAACGCGCCGTGTGCGGGGAAGAGGAAATGCGTGAGTTGGGCCGGCAACTGGCGGAGGCGTTGGAGGTTGGGGATGCGCTGGGGATGGTGGGAGAATTAGGGGCGGGGAAGACGAGGCTTGTGCAGGGGATCTTGGAAGGTTTGGCAAGCGAGGAGGTGGCGAGCAGTCCCACATTCAGCATTGTCCATGAACACATGGGGGGGCGGTTGCCTGCAGCGCATTTTGATTTTTATCGTTTGCAGAGCGAAGAAGAAATGCTGCAAATCGGCTGGGAGGAGTACCTGGATAGCGGGATGGTGTTGCTGGTAGAGTGGGCAGACCGCTTCGATGGGCGGCTTATGCCGGAGAAAACGGTGTGGCTGCGAATAGAACGCCGTGGGGAAAACCGGCGTTTGGTGTCGATCGTGCGACCCGAAGCGAAGCGATAGAAGTCACCCATGGATGCGTGTGACGTAGCGGCTGTTTCCCCTCAAAGTCATGGGCACAAAGAAAGCGCGCCGGAAAAATGTTCCGACGCGCTTGCGAATTTTCGTAGGGAAAGCGGAGAATCCGCCTTCCTCTAGAAGCCCTTACTTGGTGATAGGAGCGGGAGCCACAGGAGCCGGAGCCGGAGCCTCAGGCTCTTGCTGCTGCTGCTGCTGCTGGCAGCTAGCAAGAACCGCAACCGCCGTAAGAGCGAGAACAGAGATGGTCTTCATATGTTTCTTTATTTACTAGGTTGAAGTTCTCCAGCCCACTGTAGGCAGGAGACGCAGGCTATTATAGCCAATTTGGCATTGATGGCAAGTCTAAAATGAAAAAAAATGAGACAAAAGGCGGCAAATGTGGCAGATATTGTTGTTTTATATTGATAATAAGACGAATACGAGAATCTAATTTTTGTGTCTTCTCCTTGTCAGGGGAAGGGCGGAATCAGAGAAGGGCAAAAGACAAAACGCTCAGAGCAAAGGAAGAGAGGCAATGTCGGCAAAGACTTGTCGCTGGAGAGCCTCCAGAGAATTAAACTCCTGCTCAGGGCGAATGAAGCGGGATAAGCAAACGCGCAACTGTCGGCGATAAAGGTCGCCTTGGAAGCCGGGGAAATGGGCCTCCAGGCGGGGAAGTTTTCGTTGTTCCACAATGCTGGGGCGTAGTCCGAGGTTAGCGATGCCGTGGTGGAGAGTGTTGTCGATGAGGCAAGAGATGGCGTATACGCCTGCAGGAGGTAGAGCGCTGTGGGGACGAATAGAGATATTGGCCGTCGGGAAACCGAGGCGACGGGCCAAGTGCTGCCCGTGTTCCACGATGCCGGCAATGGCAAAGGAGTGACCGAGCAGGTCGGCGACATCCTGCATGTGTCCCGCGGCAAGGGTAGCACGGATGCGGCGGGAACTGACCGGGGAACCGTGCAGTTGCTCAAGTGGGGAGATGCAAATGCGCCACCCGCGACGTTCGCCCTCACGGCTGAGCAGGGAGGTATCGCCTGTGCCTCCGCGACCGAAACGCCAATTTTCTCCCACAGAAATCCCGGCTACACAACATGCAGATTCGAGGGAATCGAGGAATTGGACGGGCGAGAGAGAAGCAAGTTCGACGTTAAATGGGAGGCGGAGCAGAACATCTGCCCCGCCGAGAGTGGAGATGAGTTCTGCTTTGTACTCCGGACATGGAGTGATGAGCAGAGGCTGCTGCGTCGGGTTGAAAAGAGCAAGCGGGTGTTGCTCAAAGGTTATCACGCCGCGCAAGGCGCCGGGGGTATCAGCGCTGTGCATCACGCGTACATGTCCCTTGTGCACGCCATCAAAGAAGCCGATGGCCCAATGAATGGGTTTCGAGATGGAACGCAATTCGTCGAAGGAGCGACAGATGAGCATCAGGATTGTGGAGTGTTGAGGATGTGGTCAATAGGTATGAGGCGCTCCAGAACTTGGGAGCGCGTGGAGGCTTTCAGCTCCGGCACGGAGATGGCCTGAGAAACGTCAAAAGATCCGGAGCGAATGCGGCGCAGGGCAGTGAGATGGGCGCCGCATCCGAGTCGCTGACCGATGTCGTGTGCGTAGGTGCGCACGTAAAAGCCCTTGGAGCAGTGGACGATGAAGTCAACCCGGGCGGCAGGCAGATCGATGTGAGTGACGGAGTAGTCGAGCACCCGTACGCGACGGGACTTGCGCGCCACTTCTTGCCCGCGGCGTGCCAGTTTGTAGCAAGGGACGCCGTTGATTTTGACAGCAGAGTACATGGGCGGAATCTGGTCAAACTCTGTGTGAAAGGATTCAAAGGCTCGGAGGATATCATCTTCGCTGATCCCGGTAGTTGGCTTGGAAGCCACCACCTCGCCATCGGCATCCTGGCTATTTGTTTCAATCCCCAACTGCATGGTGGCCGAGTACACTTTATCTTCGCTCATCAGGAAGTCCTGGAGACGTGTGGCCTTGCCAACGACGATCATGAGCATGCCGGTTGCCATGGGGTCGAGCGTGCCACAGTGACCGACTTTGCGGGTGGCAAGAATGCGGCGGCAAAGAGCCACGACATTGTGGGAGGTGAAGCCGGGGTCTTTATCGACGAGCAGTACGCCGCTCGGCGCGTCGGGTTGCGGGGTATTCATGGGAGAGAAGCCAGAGCCGCGTCAATAGCTTGCAGCACGGCGGATCGCACATCTTGGAGCGAACCGCGCACACGAATGCCGGCTGCCATGGGATGACCACCGCCGCCGAATTGAGAAGCGATGTCGTTGACGCGTACATCCGGGACCTTGGAGCGCAGAGAGATGCGGATCAACCCATCATCAACCTCCTCGAAGATGGCCGCAATTTTTGCCCCGCGCAGGACACGGATGATATCGACCAGATCTTTCGTATCCTCGAGGCCCAGATGGAGTTCCTGTTTACGAGCTTGGGTGATGGAGAAATGCACCACCTGCCCCTGGCAATCGACGACCATGTTGCTGAGGACTTCGCGCTGGAGAATAAAGGAAGACAGGGGTTGCTCCTGGTAAAGGCGGCGGTTGATATCCCCCACATCGATTCCGGTTCCCATGAGGCGGGCAGCGAGACGCATGACGTCCGGGGTGGTTGAACTGTACTGAAAGGAGCCGGTGTCGGTACTCACAGCCGCGTAGAGCGAATCCGCCACGGGACGAGAGAGATCCACTTTCAAAGCGTCCAGCAGGGGCATCAGCACGCACGCACACGCCGCAGCTGTTCCGTCCACGAGATTCAGGTCGGCATAAAGGGTGTTGGTTTCGTGGTGATCAATATTGATCGAGAGGGGCGCCGTATCGATCAGGTGACGCCCGGAATCGCCCAAGCGCTTCGGCTCTCCGCAGTCCACGCAGATGAGGGCCTGAACGTGGGCAGGCCAGTCTGCAGGAGGGGCGGTAATCAGATGCGCTCCCGGAAGAAAGTCGAAGCGAGTCGGCGCGGCGCCGTCTGCATTCCACAGGTGGATGCGTTTGCCCAGTGATTGCAGCGCCAATCCCAAACCGAGGGTGCTGCCAACCGCATCCCCATCCGGTCTCATGTGCGAGATGACTGCTACTTCGCGGAGGGCGGCAATTTCCTGCGCTATCTGCTGATGCGTATTCGTGGTCCCCATAGGTCAGGTGCTTTTATACCATCCAGACTCGCGCGCGTCAATGAGTATGTGCAACACGCCGACCGCACACTGCACCCGAGGAGGCTGGTCATGACACGCCCTCTTTCGCCCCTTTTTGTGGCGAAGGTTCAGAAGGGGAACTCATCGGTGCTCACGGGGTTTTGGGCCGGCTTTTCATGGATAATCTCGGCCGTGAGGTGACGGTTGCGCGGGGTGATCTGCATAGCGCGTTCAGGACGCACAGGACAAGCGTAGGAACAGGCGCCGCACCCGATACAGAGTTTCTCATCCAGCACCGGAACCAGGAGGTGTTTGCTGGTCATGGCGCCGGATGGGCACACCCGCGCGCACTTGCCACAGGCGATACATTTCGCTCGATCAATCAGAGCATGCATGCCGTCCGCGCCATCAGCAACAAGTGAAATAGCGTGCTGGGGACAGACCTGCACGCAGGCGTTGCAGGCGATGCAGAGGTCGGTCTTGCAGACAGGGACCTTACCCTCAAAGGTACTCAGGGCTTTGGTGGGACAATGTTCAGTGCATGCGCCGCATTCAGTTTGGTGACAGTGTACGATACAACGCTCGGAGTGAAAAGAAGCCAGGGCAATCTGAGTGCGTTTTTTTTCAGCAAGTGTGATGGGGAGAATGGCCCCTTCCGGGCAAACAGAGCTGCAGGCAGTGCAGTCAAAGTTGCAGAAGCCCTTGGTGAAGTCGAGATGGGGTTTGAAGAAACCAGAAAAGCCGTATTCAAAGGAGGAAGGCTGGAGTACATGGGTGGGGCAGGCGGAAATGCATAGACCGCACCCGGTGCAATGTCCAAGAAAGCGAGGTACGCTGATGCTGCCGGGCGGAGAAGTTGCCGGGGCGGCATTATTGTCGTCCGAAGAGGATGGGGTGGCAGCTGCTGCGCGCGAGACTGCGGCTGCTACGGGAACACTCGTGGCTAACAGCCCCAGGAACGCGCGTCGCGAGGTGCTCGTCGGTGAATTCGCAGAATTGGTTTTGCGGGGGATGGAGGCGCCGAATTCTGTGCCGGGCGCGCGAAAAGGATTGACAAGATGGGGGCGCAGCCCATGCTCGCACGCGCTGATGCAGTCGTAACAGTTCACACAGCGGGTTGTATCCACGCGGTAGTTTTTCAGGTCGATGCATTGAGCCTTGCAGGCACGTACACAGGCGGCGCAGCGTACGCAGCTGTTGGGATCCATGCCGATGCGCATCAGGGGGCGGCGGGCGAGCAAACCAAGCAGTGCGCCCACGGGGCAAAGTGTGTTGCAATAGATGCGCCCGCGCCACCAAGCCAGGATGAGCGGCAGCAGGAACATGCCCCCCACGAGCAAAAGTAACCACCCGTAGCGTGACCATGCCGGGGTAGTCACTTGCTCGTCACTCAGCGTATTCGCCGCGCCCGCGACCAACGGGTTCAGCACACCGGCCAGAAAGCGTGCGCAGATGCTGTAGGGATCCACCCAGGCAAGAATAGCGGCGCCGGCGAACAGCGAGCTAACCGCCACGAGCGCTAGAACGGTGTAGCGCACGTAGGGAACCGGGGGCGTGAAGCGATGCGCCGGCCCGGCGCTCTTTTTGCCGCGAAGATGGTCCATGATTCGGTGTAAACGAATGACGATATCCTGCGCGATGCCGAGCGGGCAGAGGAAAGAACAGTACGCGCGCCCGAAGATGAGCGTGAGGACAAGAAGCGCGCACAAAACGACGCCGGCCCAGGCCACACCGCTTAACGTGCCGAGCAGAGCCGGGATGAACTGAACGCGCTCCACAAGGTGCTCCCAAGCGGTCGGCTCGGTGTTGCGCAGATTGATGAACCCCCACACGAAGAGGAATCCGACCAGAAAAGCGCAGATAATGCGTAAAAACCGCCACATAGGAGCTACGAAAGGGGAGAGGAAACGTTTTGCACCGAAATGCACGGAGATACGGGAGAGACGCAGATGCTGCAACAATCTGGGAAAATTGTCGACATAAGGTGGTGAACCGGGTCAATGCCGAATTAAGCAACAGAGATACGACGAATCCAGACTTTGGAGAGGTCTTTTTCACCCAATCCCATGGAAGCGGCCAGGTCGATATGGCGCACTTCACCGTCCGCGTAGCCCAAAAGTTTGGCGGCGGCGGCATCAATGGCCACAATATCCTTTCCCGCCAGCAGGGCATGCGTCTGAATGAGGTCATTTTCATCCTTGCCCTTAGGGCCGTTGCGCAGCATGGGCGCGAAAGCGTCCAGCACGTTGAGATCCGGCTTGCGCAGCAGGACGCTGTCGGCGATGCACTGGTGGAGGTCGTGGCTGTGGAAATACCCTCGATTCCATACGATCCCCATGGCGTTTTTCATGCATGCCGTCATGCGGGCGCCGCCGTGATTTTTCAGCACGGGCATGTTGATAAAGACGTCAGAATCAAGGATGGCGGAGTGTACCTTGGCGCGTTTAAGATTGCGTGCTCCGGGGTTATCGTGGTCTCGGTACATGCTTTCATCTGCTCCGCTGATCATCTCCCCGCCGGCTGCTTCTACGGCGGCTTGGATGCCGCTGTTGCGGTAAGTGCGCTGCCAGTCGTCGCATGAGTGGTCGAACACCAGTACCTTGGAGGCGCCTGCTTCTTTGCAGAGTTTAACCATGTGTCCCACCAGAGAAGGGTGGGTATTGGCGCTCATCTCAGGACCTTTGTCCCATGCGCAATTCGGCTTGATGACAACGCTTTGTCCGGGCTTGACAAAGGCGGACATGCCCCCTCCGCTTCCCAATACCGTGAGAGCGGCAGACAGCATGGCCACACGGTCATTGCCGCGCACGGCCACCAAGGGGTTCTTTTCTGCGGGAACCGGGGATTCTTCGGCGTTGGCGACCGGGAACAGGCCGCTGAGGGTATCCAGCGAAAAACCGGCGCCTACGGCGAAACCGAGTTTGATAAAGTCTCTGCGTTGCATGGTATAGTCAGGGTAGCGCGTGGAGGGGAAAGAGTCAAGATGAAAGAAGAAAATCAACGCAGATTTACCCGACCGTTGAGAGCGCGCATCACCGTGATGGCATCCGCTTGCGCCAGCCCGGCCCCGGCAGGCATGCCCTGTGCAAGGCGTGAGACGCGGCAGGGAAGATCAGCCAGTCGGTCAGTGAGGTAGAGGGCAGTGGCCTCTCCCTCCACGTCGCTTCCGACGGCCAGAATGACTTCGCAGTTGGGGCGCTCCTTCACGCGCCGCACGAGCAAGTCGATGGACAGATGCTCCGGCAGCACACCGTCCAAAGGTGAAATTTTCCCGCCAAGGCAGTGGTAGAGACCATGGAAGGAGCCGCTGCGTTCAATGGGCAGGACATCCGTGGCGTACTCCACCACGCAGATGGAGAGAGCATCGCGCGTGGGATCGCTGCAAGCGGGGCAAAGTTCGTCGCGCGGGGCAAAAAATCCGCAGTTCGGGCAAGTTCCGGTGGATTCCACCGCGCGAGTGATGGCCTGCGCGATACGCGGGGCATCCTCTCCCGCGCGCAGAAGAAACCAGAGAGCGAGGCGCTCGGCGGAGCGACGGCCGGTTCCGGGCATGCGGGTAAGGCAGTCAATAAGCTCCCGCACATCGGGTGGATAATCTTGCGGGTTCATGAGCGATGGTGGCGGTACCAGGCGGTGAGGGGTACGTGAATGAGCCAGAGAAGGAAAATGCAGGTAAGCGGCTGGCTCACGTAGAGTACCCCGTGCCAAAGAACGCAAAGCAGGCCGGGGAGAGCGAGAGCTGCAGCGGCCAGCAGGCAGATGTGACTGCGGCGCCCAAGTCGGCGCTGCATCATCAGCACAGCGCCAAAATAAAGCGTGATTCCCACGCATGCCGCAAATTGCCACCCGGATGACAACAACGTCACCTGAGCATCTTCCGCGCTCATGTAAAATGGATGACCGGCCAAAATGAGGAGCTGCGCTTCATCCAGCAAACGGAAAAGCCGGCATGCCTGCATGATGACTACGCTGCCCAGCACGCCTATTGAAAGAGAAACCCAACGCAGCAGGAAAGCATCCTGAGAGGCTCGCAGCACAAGACGCTCAAAGCGAAGGCGCAGAGTTGTGAGGATGCGCTGCAGCATGGTAAAGGATGATGGCGCCGGCGAAGCGCCCTCCGGGGGATGGTTACGGGATAAAGCGCTTCACGATGAGGGAAGCGTTATGCCCTCCAAAGCCAAAGGAATTGCTCAGAGCTACGTTGACTTGGTGACTGCGGCCGACATTGGGGCAGACGTCCAGGTCGCACTCAGGGTCCTGGTTAAAGACGTTGATGGTGGGAGGGATGAAATGATCGCGGATCGCCATGACACAGGCGAGCAGCTCAATGCCGCCGGCAGCACCCAACAGGTGACCGGTCATGGACTTAGTGGAGCTGACCACCAGACCATTCTTGGCGTAGGCGCCGAAAGTTTGTTTGATAGCCTTGACCTCGCAAATGTCTCCCAGATGAGTCGAAGTGCCGTGAGTATTGACGTAATCCACTTCCTCCGGGCGAAGCCCCGCGTGGTCCAAGGCCATTTGCATACAGCGCGCGGCTCCTTCTCCCTCCGGCATGGGCGAGGTAAGATGGTAGGCATCCGCACTCAGGCCATAGCCGACGAGTTCCGCCAGAATGCGTGCGCCGCGAGCCTGCGCGTGTTCCAGCGTCTCAAGGACGACGACGCCGGCCCCTTCTCCCATCACAAAACCATCGCGATCAATGTCATAGGGACGGGACGCAGTAGATGGATCATCGTTACGCGTGGAGAGGGCTTTCATGTTCGCGAAACCGGCGATGCCAATGGGCAGAATGGAGGCTTCAGCGCCGCCGCAGATCATGACGTCTGCATCCCCGAACTTCATGATACGCCAAGCTTCGCCGATAGAATGGTTGGAGGTGGCGCAGGCGGTGGAGATGCTCATGTTGGGTCCACCGAAGCCAAACTCAATGCTCACCATGCCGCTGGCCATGTTGGTGATCATGTACGGGATGCAGAAAGGAGAGACGCGGCGCATACCGGACTTAATCAGCACTTCGCAGTTTTGTCCGTGAATCCCCAAGCCGCCTATACCGGAGCCGATCATGACGCCCACGCGGTCTTTGTTCACTTTTTCGGGGTCAAGAGACGCATCCTGTATGGCCATGACTGTGGCTGCCATGGCGAGCTGTTCAAAGCGGTCGCAGCGGCGAACGGACTTCGGGTCCTTCACAAAATAGGGCGTCGGGTCGAAGCCTTTAACCTCTCCGGCTATTTGCACCGGGAAGTTCTCAACCCCATCCAGACTCTCAATGCGTCCGATACCGCATTTTCCATTCTTCATGGCTTCCCACGTATCAGCTGCGCTGTTGCCAAGAGGGGAGAGCGCGCCAATGCCTGTGATGACAATTCGTCGGTCTTTCATGGTACGCCCAACACGGTAGACTATGCGCCGACTAAAGTCAAGCAAAACTTCGCAGCAGAACGGGTGCCGCAAGCGTTGAAAAGAAAGGGAAAATGGCGTAGAACGAGCGCCTTACAAAGGATGCGTCCAACTTGTTATGCCGGAAACGTACGGGAAAAGGCAGCGGGCAGGCGTCGAAGCCTCCTACTGGATGAGGACTTCGCGCGGGCGGTTGGTGTTGCCCTGCTGGGGAGAAATGACGCCGCGAGCTTCCAGCATATCCATGATTTTGGCGGCCTTGCTGTAACCGATGCTGAAGCGGCGTTGCAGGAGGGAAGTACTCGCTTTGCGTTCAGTGACAACGAGGCTCAGGCAGCGTGCGTAGAGTTCCTCATCTTCATCGGAACCGCTGCCGGAGCGAGAGGAGGATTTGGCCGAGTCAGAAGTGGAGGATTCCGCATTGTTGATGGCGTCAGCGGCGCTTTGCACGAAATTTTGCCTGGCGTGAGAGGCGCAATGGTGGATGATGGAAGCGATTTCTGCGTCCGACACAAAAGCGCCCTGGGCTCTCACCATTTTACTTGGGCCTCCGGGTGGCAGGAAGAGCAGGTCACCCTTGCCCAGCAGGTTTTCGGCGCCTCCTTCATCCAGGATCACGCGCGAATCCAGCTGACTGGAAACCTTCAGGGCGATGCGTGAGGGGAGGTTTGTTTTGATGATGCCCGTAACCACTTGAGCACGCGGGGACTGTGTGGCGACGATCAGGTGCAGCCCCGCCGCGCGCGCTTTTTGGGTGAGGCGTCCGATGTAGATCTCGAGATCCTGCTTCACCTGCATCATGAGATCGGCTAATTCGTCAATGACAATGACAATGTAGGGCAGGTGAGAGGGAAGGGGACCATCATCCTCAAAGTCGAGTTCTTCCTGACCGTCATCGGGACCGAGGTCAGCGCCCTGGGACTCTTCTACGTCGCGCACAATGGCATCCGCTGCGTCCGGATTTTCCTTGCCGTAGATTTCCTCTTCTCCGGCATCAACGGGTTGGGCATCAGGAGGCAGGTTGTTGTAGTCTTCCAAGTTGCGGACGCCCATCTTACTGAAGAGCTTATAGCGGTGTTCCATCTCATTGACGGCCCAGCGGAGCGCGCCGATCACGCGCGTGGGGTCAGTGACGACCGGCACGGCGAGATGCGGCAGCTTTTTGTAGGGCTGCATCTCAACCACTTTGGGATCGACCAGCACGAGGCGCAGTTCATCCGGGCGGAATTTGTAGAGGAAGGAAACGAGCATGCTGTTGATACACACAGACTTACCGGATCCGGTAGAGCCGGCCACAAGAACGTGGGGCATGGCTGCCAGGTCGCCAATCACCGGGTTGCCGTACACATCTTTGCCCAGAGCCATAGGAATACGCAGTTTCGGATCGTGGAATTCGCGGGATTGGAGGAGTTCACGCAGGTAAACCGGTTCCTTGACGGAGTTCTCCAACTCAACGCCGACTGTAGATTTGCCGGGGATAGGCGCCAAGATATTCACGGACGCGCTTTCCGTGACCGCCATGATATCCTTGCTTTTACCGGCCACAGCTTTCACAGATTGACCGCGTGGCACAGAGAACTCGTAGCGGGTGACGCTGGGGCCGCGCGTGATATTGCCCCCCTGCACCGCAATATTGAAAGATTCGAGCGTATCAATGATAATGGCTTGAGTTTTCTGCATTTCCTCGTGTGCCTGCTCGCGCACCGTCTCCGGAACTGCCTCATAATTGAGCAATTCATAAGGCGGCAGTGGATACTGCTCCGGCGGATTGGCATCCCCCGGACGGCGTGCGCGGGGCTTGGCCTCTTTTGTCGCTTTTGCGGGGCTCGTGATCCGGGGAGATGTTTTGCGTTTCGGTGTTTTGTTGCCGAAGTGCGTCTCAATGGAACGGACAGTATGCTCGTTAATGGACGGCCCGATTTCATCTTCCTCCCCATGTCCACTTTCTCGGGGCAATGGATTGAAATGTCGTTCAACCTCCTCGTCGGATTGGTCATTCAAATCCAGTAAATTTTCCCCGATTGGGCGCGGGGCGTTTTTGCGAACAGGCGGGGAGGAGCTTCGCTCAACAGATGCCTCATGTCGTTGCGCCAGGTCAGGTAAAGGGGATACGGAAGGTTGGGGAGCAGGTTTGACTGGCTCGGGTTGCGGCTCCGGCATACGCACGGGCAGACGCCCTTGGATGTTTCCGCCGGCCGCGGAGGGGAGGGGCTCCTGGTCGGAGTTGATGCGCCACGCGAGGGCTTCTTTTTCCTTTTGCTCGCGGGCGAGACGGCGTTTTTCACGCCAGCGATTAAACCACTCGTTGATTTCTTGTTTCTCAGCGCGGTAGAGAGATTTCGGCGTGAGACGAGCCAGATAAATGAGGGCAACCGCGTGCGTGATAATGAGAAGCTCCAGCGTCCAATAGACGCCCATGAGGCGTTGCAGAACACAGGTGCCGCCCAGGAAACCGAACCAACCGCCCGTGCTGCGTAGCCCCAACTGCTGAGTCCATCCTTCAAAAGCCCATGGCTGCACGGCCACAGCCAGAGAGGCCGTCATCAACATGGTGGCAAAAGCAATCCACTGTCCACGACGCTGTTCTGTCGGGTAGAGCGCCATGCCCCAGGCAGGCGCCTGCATCAGCAGCGCACCGTAGGGAGCGGCGGCGCCCAGCAACCAGTACAGAATAGCAGCGGTGTAAAGCCCCGCCACTCCCAGTCCGTTGCTGCAGCCGACCTTTGCCTCCACGCCGGTCGGACGTAACGCCGCCCAGCCTACCTCCCGCGCGTCGTACGTCACCAACGCCGCAAAAAGCAACAGTCCTGCCACGGCTAAAGCCCCTCCGGCCAATCGGATCGGCCAGATCGCTCGCTGCGGTGCGGTATCCCAGGCGTCAACTCTGACTCTATCCATCGGATCCGTCATAAGATCTCCCCACGCATTATACGCCAAATGCGCCATTTTTCAAGACTAATCCCGGAGCGGCAGCGTCATGAGAAAACTTCCGGCAAAAAGTTAAATAAAACTTGACAGGATACCCCATACCGGGTATAAGGTAAACATGCGCACGGCAAAAAAGGAGATGCAGCATGCGGCGAAGCACGCGGGGGAACTGGCGCGGCTTGGACGAATAGCCGGTCAGGTGGCGGGTGTGAAGCGGATGATTGAGGAGGAGAGATATTGCATGGATATACTGGTGCAGCTCAAGGCGGTGCGTGCGGCGCTCAAGAAAGTGGAGGGGAACATACTGCGTCGGCACATGCAGCATTGTGTGGCGCAGGCGCTGGGGAGCGGGCGTGCGGGGGCCGCTCAGAAGGTGGCCGAATTGCAGAAGTATTTTGAAGCAGACCAACGATGAAAACAGAAACATACAAAGTCACAGGGATGAGTTGCAACGGATGTGCAGCTCGCGTTAAGCAGGCCGCTCTGAGTGTGCCGGGGGTTCGTGAAGCCGATGTGGAGCTCGACAAAGGAGAGCTGCATGTGGTGCGCGAGGGTGGAGACGCCCGGGAAATTATCAGCGCGGTGGAACGCATCGGGTTCGGCGCGCAAGAGAGCTGAGCATACCGCATTCCCATGAAAGAACAGGATTTTGTGGTGAGCGGCATGAGCTGCACCGCCTGCGCGGCGCGTGTGGAGAAAGCGGCACGTTCTGTACCCGGTGTGCGGGAGGCTCAAGTGAATCTTGTGACGGGGATCCTGCACGTGGTGCGTGAGGAAGAAACGGATGCTCAAAAAATCATCCAAGCGGTACAAAACTACGGATACGGAGCGCAGGAAAAACGGCAAGCGACGCCGGAAAAGAAGCGGAGTGCAAAGCAAGGGTGGTGTGTTGTAGCCTCCGTGGGGTTGCTTATTCCATTGGTAATCCTGCACTACATGCGGTGCGGGGAATGGGTGCAGGCTTTGCTGGCAACGGGAATAGCCATGCTCAACTACAGATTTTTCACGCGCGGAGTTCGCACGCTGGCCCAGGGTGACCCCGGCATGGATGCGCTGGTGGCGCTGGGCAGCGGTGTCGCGCTGGTGGATGGCCTGGTTCACTTGGGGATGGGGGAAAGTGGCGGCATGTTCATGGAATCCGCCGGCATGATTCTCACTTTTGTTTCCGTGGGCAAATGGCTTGAAGCGCGCGCTACCCGCCGCACCGGTCAGGCTGTGGAGAAGTTAAACCACCTCCTGCCCACAACCGCCGCGGTACTGCGCGATGGAGCGGAGTTGCACGTACCGACCGAGCAGTTGCAGCCGGGAGATTGTCTGGTGGTCCACCCCGGGGATCGTATCGCGGCGGATGGCTCGGTGTTAGCGGGCATATCTGCGGCGGATGAGTCGGCGCTTACCGGGGAGAGTATGCCGGTAGATAAGCAGGAGGGATCGGATGTCTATGCCGGCACTGTAAACTTGCACGGACTGTTGAGGGTGCGCGTGGCGCGTTCTCAGGACCAGTCCGCCCTCTCCGGGGTGATCCGACTCGTGAGCAACGCCGCCTCTCGGAAAGCTCCTGTGGCTCGCATGGCAGACAAGGTGGCGCGCGTGTTCGTGCCGGTAGTAGTCGGGGTTGCATGCGTCACGGCGGGGATCTGGTTGGTGAATGGCGCGGCGTGGGATGTGGCTGTCGCACGGGCGGTGGCGGTCCTGGTGGTATCGTGTCCCTGTGCGTTGGGTCTGGCTACGCCGGTGGCAATCATGGTGGGCGCCGGGAAAGGAGCTGAATGGGGAATATTGTTCCGTTCCGGCGAGGCTCTTGAGTCGGCCGGGCGTGCTACTTGCGTGGCGTTGGATAAAACGGGCACTCTCACCGCAGGCGTACCACGTATCACGGATGTGCTGCCCCGTAATGGCACGCGCGAGCAGCTTTTGCGCGTGGCGGTGGCGTTAGAAAATGGGGCAAATCATCCGCTGGCGCGTGCTGTGTTGGCGTGTGGCGAGCCGCCGGCCGGCGTCGTGCTTGACCTGCAATACAGGCCGGGGCGCGGGGTTCGTGGTACAATTGAGGGTGCGGAGTGCGCCGCCGGGAATATCGCCCTCATGCGCGAGATGGGAGTGGATGTGCAGGAGGAAAAGGAGCAGACGGAACAGGGGAAAACCGTACTCTACGTCGCACGTGGCAAAACATGGTTGGGCAGCGTGGCAGTGGCTGATGCCGAGCGTGAAAATGCGGCGTGCGCCGTGCAGCAACTGGTGGCGGATGGTATGCGCGCCATCATGGTTACCGGAGATCACGCGGCCACGGCTCGGGCCATTGCGGATCGAGTCGGGTTGCGAGAAGTACACGCTTCGGTCATGCCGCAGGATAAGGAACGTTTAGTGCGTGAATTGCAGCAGCAAGGGGAACGTGTTGCGATGGTGGGAGACGGCATCAACGATGCTCCCGCGCTCATGCGGGCCGATGTGGGGATAGCCATAGGAGCCGGCACGGATATCGCCATCGAGAGCGCCGGGATCATTCTGATGCATAGTGACCCGATGGACATCCCGCGCGCTCTTTCGTTGAGTCGGGCAATTCTGTCAAAGATTCGTCAGAATCTTTTTTTGGCGTTCATTTACAACGTGCTGATGATTCCCCTCGCCGCCGGCGTTTTTTACCCGGTGTTTGGGTGGTTGTTGCACCCGGCATTAGCGGCTGCAGCCATGGGGCTGAGCAGTCTGTGTGTGGTGACGAACGCATTGCGGTTGCGCCGGTTTCGTGCCTGAACAAGCGCAACTTGACAATTTAAAGGGCTTCGGCTACACTCGCGGGCGTATGAAGACGAGCGAAGCATACCGCGTGGCCGATATCAGTTTGAAGGATTGGGGTCGTAAGGAGATCCGCGTTTCAGAGCATGAAATGCCCGGGCTTATGGCGTGCCGGGAGAAGTATGGAGCCACTCAGCCGCTGAAAGGAGTGCGCATCACCGGCTCGCTGCACATGACCATCCAAACCGCCGTGCTTATCGAAACGCTCACGGCATTGGGGGCAGAGGTGCGTTGGGCGAGCTGCAATATCTTTTCGACGCAAGACCATGCGGCCGCCGCCATAGCCGCTGCCGGAATCCCCGTGTTTGCTTGGAAAGGAGAGACTTCGCAAGAATACTGGGAATGTACCTGGCAGGCCCTGTGTCACCGGGATGGAAAGGGACCGCAGCTCATCGTGGATGATGGTGGTGATGCCACACTGCTGATGCACCGGGGTTATGAAATGGAGCAGGGAGACGATTGGGTGAACACGCCGAGTGAGAGCGCGGAGGAGCAGGCGCTCAAGGATCTGCTCCGACGCATCGGCGAGGAGCAGCCGGGCGTGTTCCATCGCTGGGTTCCCGAGGTAACGGGTGTTTCTGAGGAAACGACGACAGGCGTCCACCGACTCTGCCGCATGGAGAAAGAAGGACGCCTGCTCTTCCCGGCCGTCAATGTGAATGACTCGGTTACCAAAAGCAAGTTTGATAATCTGTACGGCTGTCGTGAAAGCTTGACGGATGGCATCAAACGAGCGACGGATGTGATGATCGCCGGGAAAGTGGCCGTGATTTGCGGCTACGGTGATGTGGGCAAGGGATGTGCGCAAGCGCTTCGCGGGCTGGGTGCGCAAGTTATTGTCACGGAAATTGACCCGATATGCGCTCTTCAAGCGGCGATGGAGGGCTACCGCGTTCTCACGGTGGAGGATACGCTGGGGGTGGGAGATATCTACGTGACTACCACCGGGAACTGCGACATCATCACGCTGGAGCACATGCAGAAGATGAAAGACCAGGCCATTGTCTGCAACATAGGTCACTTTGATGATGAAATCCAGGTGGCGCGGCTCATTTCTGCCCCGGGAGTTGAACGCGTGAACATTAAGCCGCAGGTCGATCAGTTCCGATTCCCGGATGGGCATGAGATCTTCCTGTTGGCCGAGGGACGTCTGGTGAATTTGGGGTGCGCCACCGGTCATGCCTCGTTCGTGATGAGCAATAGCTTTACGAACCAGGTGCTCGCTCAGCTTTCCCTCTGGAAACACAGGGGTGAACATGCAGCCCCGAGCGTCCGGGTGCTTCCCAAGGTATTGGATGAAGAGGTGGCGCGGCTGCATTTGGGCAAATTAGGGGTGCATCTCACCACGCTCACGGAGAAACAGGCGGATTACCTGGGCGTGCCGGTGCAAGGTCCCTACAAGAGTGAGGCATACCGCTATTGACAACAAGCATGGGAGAACACAGCTGCACAGCCGCGTTGGATTGGCTGTATGCCGCGCAGATGTTCGGCATGAAGCTGGGTTTAGCCGGAATAACGCGCTTGCTGGATGAATTGGGGGTGCTTCAGCCGCGGGCTCGTGTGATTCACGTGGCCGGAACAAATGGCAAGGGATCTGTGTGCGCTTTTGCGGAATCGGTGGCACGGGCAGCCGGGTACAGCACGGGGCTGTTCACCTCTCCCCATCTGGTGCGCTTCAATGAGCGCATACGCGTGGATGGCGCGGAGATAGCGGACGCCGATGTTGCGCGACTCATCGACCGCGTGCGCGAGCATGTGCAAGCGTGGGAGGTGCAGCCGACATTTTTTGAACTTACGCTGGCAGTAGCCATGCTTTATTTTTCGGAGAGGCGACCGGACGTCATCATCCTGGAAACCGGCATGGGCGGCAGACTGGATGCCACCAATGCCGTGCCGAAGGATTGCGCCGTCCTCACGCCGATCGGGTTTGACCACATGCAATACCTTGGTTCCACGCTCTACGACATCGCGTGCGAAAAGGCGGCAATTTTTGCATGGCATCGCGCGGCTCTCACCGCGCCGCAGGCTCCGGAAGCCATGCGCGCCATCCACGAGGCGGCGCAAGCCTGCGATACGGAGTACCGAATTATCTCGGAACCTTGTGAACTCCCGCTCGGTTTGGCCGGTACGCACCAGAAGTACAATGCGGCGCTTGCCCTGGCTGCTCTGCACGCTGCAATTCCCCATTTTCTGTGCTCGCAGGAGCAACTTGCGGCAGGGTTGTCCGATACTCGTTGGCCGGGCCGATTTGATGAGGTGGCGCCCGGTGTCATCTTGGATGGCGCGCATAATCCGCCGGCCATGCGCGTGCTGGTGCGCACGTGGCGGGAAATGTATGGAGACGTGCGCGCACACTGCATTTTTGCCGGCGCGGCAGATAAGGATTTGACCGGGGTGGTCGAACTGCTGTCTCCCCTTGTTTCGCAGTGGATACTGCCGCCTGTGCAGTCACCGCGCATGATGCCGCCGGCGGAATTGGCGCGCCTTGTGGGTCGGGTTTCGGATGCTCCCGTGAATGTGCCGAGTACGCTGGCGGAAGCGCTACAATGCGCCGATCGGCCGTTGCTTATCTGTGGCTCTTTTTTCCTGTTGGGGGAAGTGTTGGCTCAGCTGCAAGGTTGCGCGGGCTATCGCACCACGGCGCAGTAGAACGTGGTCAGTGCGACTGCGGCGACAGGACACGTCGGCGTTGTTGTCCGGGACTCTGCATGGGACCAAGAAAAACTTGCCAAAGGCGGAGGGAGAATGTATCATAACCGCGGCATGATTACACCGCATCACCTCGTCGCAGTCATCGATTACGGATCACAGTACACCCAGCTTATCGTCAGACGAGTGCGAGAACTCGGATATTTGGCAAAACTCTACACGCCCGAGGAAATTGGCGAGGTGACGGAACCCGGCGCCATCATCCTTTCCGGCGGCCCGCGCAGCACCTCGGAACCGGACGCGCCGGACATTGACTACGCCAAACTCACCTCGTTCGGCGTGCCGGTACTGGGTGTGTGCTATGGTATGCAGCTGCTCAATATCAAAACGGGTGGAACGGTGCGTCCGAGCAATAAACGCGAATACGGACCCGCCGCCCTGCTCCCCGAACCGGGGTGCCGACTTTTTGAAGGCGTGTCCCCGTCTTCTCAGGTGTGGATGAGTCATTCAGACACGGTTGATCACTTGGCTGACCATTGCAAGATCATCGCTCGCAACAGCGAGGGCGTACCTGTGGCATTGCAGTGGGGCGAATCCATGTTCGGCATCCAATTCCATCCGGAGGTCACTCACTCCCACGAGGGGCGTACGATCCTGCGCAACTTCCTTTCCTGCGCCTCACAGCTCGCTCCCTTTGATATCGGAGATTTCAAGCGCGAACTCATCGCTGAGATTCGGCAGAAAGTGGGCGAGCGTCAGGTGGTGTGCGGCGTGTCCGGCGGGGTGGACAGCACAGTGCTGGCCGTGTTGTTGCACGAGTCCGGAGTGCGCGCGCGCTTCATTTTTGTGGACAATGGTCTGTTGCGTAAGAATGAAGCTGAAGAGGTGCAAAATAATTTCCAACGCATGGGTGTGGAGATAGAAACGGTGGATGCCTCAGATCGCTTTCTCGAGGCTCTGAAAGGTGAAACGGCTCCCGAGAAAAAACGCCGCATCATCGGTTCCCTCTTTGTTGACGTGTTCTGGGATGCCGTGGGAGACGCCGAAATGCTTGCGCAAGGCACTCTCTACCCGGATGTCATCGAAAGCGCTTCCAACGCAAAAAGTAAAGCCTCCGTGATTAAAACGCACCACAATCGCGTTGAGCGTGTGCTCCAACTCCAGGAGCAGGGCAAAGTGATTGAGCCGCTCGCTTTTCTCTTCAAGGATGAGGTGCGTGCCTTGGGCGCTTCCATGGGCATTCCGCATGATATTCTTTGGCGTCACCCATTCCCCGGCCCGGGTCTGGCAGTCCGTTGTCCGGGGGAAGTGACCAGAGAAAAATTGGAGATCATTCGCGAGAGCGATGCCATTTTTATCTCGACGTTGCGTCAGTGGGGTTGGTACGATAAGTGCTGGCAGGCGTACGCCGGGCTTATACCGGTAAAGACCGTGGGAGTGAAGGGCGATGAACGCTCGTACGAGTTTGCCACGAACTTGCGGGCTATCGTATCGGAAGATGCGATGACGGCGGATTGGGTGCAATTGCCCTACGATTTGCTACGTGAGGTCTCCAATCGCATCCTCAACGAGGTGAAGGGCACCAATCGCGTGCTCTATGATGTGAGTACCAAGCCGCCGGCATCTATCGAATGGGAATAACTGTAGTCTGCACGAGCCATGAGTAGAAACCGGCGTATCGTTAAAACGTGGATTTACGGTCTGGCGTTGTTCGCGGGGGCGGGATTGCTCTGCCAGTGTGACACGCTCAAGAGCGACTGTCGGGCCGTGGCGGAGCGCGAGGCGGAGATTGCTCGGGAATCTCCCGGTGACTACTACGTGGGGCGTCGGTATTACGTGCCATTGACCCGCTTTTGGGGCTACCTGAGACGTCCCGGGGAAAGTTGGCGCACCGCCAAACTGGTGATCATGGATGAGTCGGTGGTGCGTAACCCGGACCGCGGTTATGAGCCTCCTGTCAAGGGAGCCACCTTCGGCTACGACCAGAATTATGAATATCTCGTGTCCGGCTCCTACACCGGCGAGAAAGCCTATGATCCCAGCACGGATCAGATTCTTCCCGTTTTTCGTCCCACTCAATTTGAGGTGCGCAACAAGAAACCGGGCTTTTTGTTCGTCCCGTCGGAAAAATACCGGGAGGACTACGTGACCCTGCAGCCGCAGTTGGTGCCGAGCGCGGAGGTATGTCGCCGCGCGGAATCGGAGTAACTACTCGCCGGTGTAATTGATGCGCAGCGGGACTTGTTCCACCGGGATGCCTGCGGCAGTGATGGTGTCGAGTATTTCCACGAGGTCACCGATGGGTGCGCCGTTTGCCGCTGCAACCTGGATGCGACTTTGCGGGGCCGAAGTCATGAGTTCGGTGAGGGCATGCTCCAGGTTGTCGCGGGATATCTTTTTACCGCCGAGAGCCAGATCTCCGTTGTCGGCAATTTCAAGCAGAGTGAGCGAATCATCTCCTCGCTCGCCGGAGAGGTTGTGAGTCTGCGGGAGAGTGAGCTGCAGCACATTGACCTGGTGTTTGAACTCGGTGTGAACGATGAAGAAGATGAGCAGGATCGTGAGAATATCCAGCATCGGGACGATGGGGACACCCTGCTTCACATCACTTTTTCGGTAGATATTCATAGGATCATTTGCGGAAGGTGGCGAGCAGGTCGGTGAAGAAATGATTAAGCTGCGCCGCGTGGTGTTCCAGAGCGCGTTCAAAGCACGTGGTTGCGATAATTCCCGGCACGGCAATCGCCAGCCCGAAGATCGTCGTGTACAGGGCGGTGGAAATGCCCATCGCCACCCCGGGACCGGCATCCGCCGCGCCGAATACGCCGAATATTTTGACCAGTCCCCAGGCTGTGCCGAGAATGCCGAGCATGGGCGAGACATTTGTGATCATGCTGATGGTGGCCATGCCGGCGCGGTAGCTGTCAACCAGCATGCGCAGGCGTGCTTCCAGCTGCTGTTCGATGTCAATGTCATGCCGATGCTGGATAACGAAGAGAACCACGGCTGCGAGGGGGGAGGAGCTTTTGAGGCAGAGGTCGGTGAGGGGAGGGGCCGGATCCGAGCCGTTCTCGAGCGCTCGCGTGAGTGTGTGCTTGAGTTGGCGGAGGACGCGTCCGCCGCCGCTGTCAACGAGGTGGTAGAGGATAGCGGCTACCAGAATGATGGAACAGGCCAGCAGAGGATAACCAAAAGGTTGGCAGGCATCAAATATCCGGGTGATTGTTTCGGGCATAGTATGGTATGGGTTAGTTGTTTAATCGAAGTTGAAGGTAAAGATGAGTTCCAGCACGTCGCCAACCACCTCGTTTTGCACGGGGACCGGCATGGGCGGCAGAGCTGCGCGGCGGATGGCGCCGAAGGTGAAAGATTGTTGGATGACGCTCGCCCCGCGCCGCCGCACAAGATCCATGTTTTCCAACATCCCGCGCGTATTGATGCGCAGCGCCACCACCACGCTGCCGGGTATGACGTCTCCCCGGTGTTCATCGCATGCCAGGTACCAGTAGTAGGCAATGCGCCGGTAAATCTCCTCTTCGTAACGCCCCAGTGGCGTGGAGGCGACATTGAGCGCCGGCCGGCTGCCGATGACAAAGCGACCCGTGCTGCGCGTGCGACGTTCGTAGGTGCGAAAAGCCTTGCCCTGCATGTGCTCGGCAAGCGAGGGGTCATACACGGGGCGTTGCTGCCTGCCTGTCCCATCCGCTGTGTCGGCGCGGACCCGGGCTTCGATGATGATCGGTGCATTTTCACCTTGGAGCGCGCCTGTTTCGCCAAGTTTGCCCTCGCTCAGTCGCAATTCGCTTTCCTCACCCTGTTCCGGTTTTTGAAGGATTGGCACACTTGCTTCGCGCGGCTGTTCCTGCGAGGCATCGCCCGGTTTTTGGGCGGCTTGAGCCGCAGCTTGCTGCGGGGGTTGCACGCTGTCTTGCGGCTTATCTAACTCACCGGATTGGCGGGCCTGGTCGAAGGTCACCAATTCATCCTGGTCCTCTTCGCCATTCTGGGTAGGCACCGGCGCATCACTGGATCGTCGGGGAGAGAATTCGGAGCCGGAGGCCACACTGTTGCGCGCCCCGGTGAAGTCCGCTTGTTTGGGGATTTTTTCTTCCACTTCGGGATCCGTCTTTACCCACGGCTTCTGCTCCGTCTCAGCTGCCCGCTCCTTTTCTCTCAAAATCTGCACCAGACGGTCGGCTCGTGCGGGTCGCCTGATCAGGTCAGTCGCGTTTCTTCCCGTCAAAAGTTCGGACGTGCTGCATAACCACCAGGCTATAAAAGCGTGCAGCAGTGCCGAGAGCAGCACGCACAGCGCCACTCTCCTCATGCGTTTTGCCCTGCTCACGGCTTCCGGCATACCTCATTCATACCACACCACCCAACTCTTTGCAATTGTGGACTGCGTCACGTCGGGGCAATCGCTCTTTCACCCCGTGGGGAATCCGCTCTCGCCGGAGGAACGCGCTTGCTGTCATGGCGGTCGCTGAGGGAGGGAAGGCCCCCGCATTGAGAAGGAAAACGCGCCTCGGCAGTCCGTGTCGGCAGCGTGGATGCGCGGACTTTTCGTGGAGACACAGCGGTCTATGTTGTAGAAAATCTGCTTGAGGGACGCGGGGGAGCTATGGTAGTATGCGGGCATGAAAAGGGATCGTTCCATCAGCTTATGCGCTTTCTTGGCCTGTGTGTCGGCGTCTTTCTTGGGGGGGACCTGGCTTCATGCGGCGGAAGACGTCCCGGAAGGATCCCGGATCTACACCGCAGACGAGGCTCTTACCCCTGTGAAAGAGGGACTGAACGATCTTCTTTCCCATGCGCGAAACATGCTCCGCATCCTGCAGGGCATCAACTCCGCCCGGCAGGCCGATGAAAGGGCCGAGGAACTGACGGCTGAGTTCAACGCGTTTCTCGATACGGATGATGCGCTGAATGATATTGTCGAGCATACGCCGGCGCCGGCGATGGAGAAATTGGTCGACAAGCTTTCGGCAGATGTGGCGACCTTCAAAACCTTGATGGGTGAAATGCCCGAACAACTCAAGCGCATTCAGGCGAAATCGTGCTATCATTCGGAAAAGCTCACCGCGGCTGTTCGTCCCGTTTGCGAGGCCTTTCTTCCCAACGTTGAACTGCCGCCGGGACCGGAGCCGAAGCAGGTCAATGCGGAGCAAGTGGAGCTGCTCACCAGGATGCAGGCTTCGGATCGTGAGAAATTGCTGAAAGAACAACCGGGCAAGGTGCAGGGAGGCCCCGGCTTTTCTCGTCAATCTGCTTGGGTTCTTCTCGAGGAAAATGAGGAGGCTGTGAGCCTGGAGTACGATATTCTCCGCACCTTTCTCCACTACCCGGCTCCCTCGGCGCAAGCCCTCGTCATGGAGGGGGGTAAGGTGTACGACAAGCATATTATTGCCATGCCGCTTCGGGGGGAATTGGTTTCCTTCGAACAATGGTTTGACATCACCAAATACTGGAGAAAAACACGCGCTGACTCCGACTCCGCAGAACCCTGATTGCTCGCTGTGGCTGAACGCACCATATTGATCGCAGAGGACGATGCCTCCATTCGCTCCGGGTTGGCGGATGCGCTGCAGGCGCATGGATACGGCGTATTGGCTGCTGCGGATGGAGAAGCGGCTCTCAAACAACTGTTGACTCGGGAGGTGGATCTGGTCCTGCTGGACCTGAATATGCCGAAGCTCCATGGCTTCAAATTGCTCAAAATTATGAGCAAGGAATGTCCGGGCGTGCCGAGCATCATTCTCACGGCGCATGGGGAAGAAAAAGACCGCGTGCGCGGGCTGGAGAACGGGGCGGACGACTATGTGGTCAAGCCCTTTTCCATGGCGGAGCTGCTGGCACGCGTAGCGGCTGTCCTGCGCCGGTATCCGACGCGCCGTGTGAGCCCGGAGCATGCGCTGCACTTCCCGGGAGGCGTGCTGGACCCGGAAGGTCGGCGTATCTTGATGGATGGCGGGGAGTCGGTGGCGCTGCGCGATAAGGAGTTCGACCTCTTTTATTATTTGCTGGCGCATCCGGGTCGCATCATCCCGCAGGAGGAGCTGTTGCTGCGTGTGTGGGGGAGCCGGGTCAGCGCTTCAGAGACGCGCACCGTGGCGGTCACACTCGCGCGCCTGCGCGAGAAACTGGCTCCCGCCGTGGCGCAGCGTATCGAGAATGTGCGTGGACGGGGATACAAATGGAGGGAATCATGAAGAAGAAACTAGTCGGAATTCTGTTGCTCTTTTCGTTGGTGGCCGTCGGGGCAGCCCTCTGGCAGGCGTACCAGGCGGCGCATCTGGAAGATGAATTGAGAGCTATCGACTACCGCACTCAGGCGGCGCGTCTGGTGGAGCTGTCCTTGCCGCGTGTCCGTGCTGAGATGGAGACCCTGCTGAGCGCCGAGCAGAGAAAGCTGGGCAAGACTCCCCCCATCGGGAAGGTCAATATACCCATGCCTCCCGGAGGAAAAGCGGATTTTAACGGGGGCTTTTTCCTGCTTTCGCCGGCCATGCTGCAAACCCCGGTGGGGGATGAGGACTTCGCGCAGCGTCTGGCAGCCGCGCCCGCCATTACCAACACCATCCGTCGCAAAGCCTACAACCCGTCCGCTCCGTTGTACGACCCGAATGAAAAGCAGCATTACGACCCGCGCACTCAGCTGCCGGTTTTTGGTGTGTATGAGGTGCAGGAAACCGACTTGGACAAGCCGATGCGCCTCGTGGGAGAACCGGGGCCTTTTTTTGCGTGGAATTACGGCGACACCCTGGTGTGCATGCGCTCCGTGCCGACCACTCATGGAGCCGCGGCGGAGGGCTTTGTGATCAATGTCGCCAGGCTCGCTGCGCATTTGCTTCCCTTGGTGGAGCCGGGGTTGCGGGAGCCGAGCATTGATTTTGTTCGTCGTGGCGAGGCGGCTAATTTGGCTCCGCTTCCCCTGGTGTTGCGTCCGGGCGAAAAGGTTGAATTGCCGGATACCAGCGCCCGCAAAGCCGCGTTGCGCGGGCCGGTCATTTCTGCGTGGCTGATCTCGATTCTTTCCATCATCATCGTGTTTATCATGCTCGTCGGCTATGCTCGCCTGGAACGGCGGCGCAGTGATTTTGTGTCGGCCGTTACTCACGAATTGCGCACGCCGCTCACGAGTTTCCAGCTTTACACGGAGATGTTGCAGCAGCCGGATCTGCCGGCGGACAAAATGAAGGAGTACCACGAAACCCTGCACCGCGAGAGTTTGCGACTTGGGCACCTCGTGGAAAACGTCCTCTCTTACGCCCGCCTTTCCCGTGGGAAAATGCGCGAGCGTCAGGATGTGGGCAGCTGCTCCGAATTGCTCTCCGCTCTGCTCGAAAAAACCGCTGACCACTTGCGTCGCGCCGGCTGGAGCGTCACCATCACCATTGACCCGCGAGTCAGTTTGTTGCGCTTGCGTACCGACCTCATCTCTGTGGAGCAAATTCTGCAGAACCTCGTGGACAATGCCGTCAAATACGCTTCTTCGGACCACGCGCACATGACCTTGCACGCTCTGCAGACGCACCGCACCCTCTCCCTGCGCGTCGCCGACAACGGTCCGGGAATTCCGCCGGAAATGCAAAAACAGCTTTTCCGCCCGTTTTCGCGCACGCAGAAAGCGGAGGACTCCCGCAAACCCGGCATCGGCCTGGGATTGGCGCTCTCCCGCGATTTGGCACGGTCCATCGGCGGGGAGTTGACGCTGGAGCGCTCCTCCGCTCAGGGAGCCACCTTTTTGCTCACGTTGCCTCTCGGTGAGTGATGGCGTCGCCCGTCGGCGCACTGAGTCGGGCTTCATCCGCCGCCGCCCTTGCTGCAAAGTGCGGAGTCGGACGCGGGGGAGGATTGACAAAGTGCGGGGGAAAAGGGTATGATGAAGGTGTGAGAGGCAGACGACAGGAGGCGACAAATGGCGGGCGAAGAACTTTGTCTGCCCGGCGGGTATCGTCGCTCCCGCGCGAGGAGCCGGTCGGCAGCGCGCATTGGCGCACTCCCTGGGTGCAGTTAAAGTATTTCACCTACAATCCGGCAGTTTTTCCGCGTATGCTCGGCGCCGTGAGTCGCGCGGCGAAACCCGGCGACCTCGTCCACGTGTACGATAAAAACGGGGAGTATTTCGGCGCCGGCTTTTGGAATCCGCAGTCGCGCACGCCGCTGCGTGTGCTCAGGCACGGCAGCGAGCCGCTGACCGAGCAGGATTTGCTCGATACGCTGCGGCGTGCCGTCGAGTGGCGCATGATGTGGATGCCGCCCGACACCAACACATACCGTGTGGTGCACGGGGATTCGGATGGTCTGGGCGGGTTGATTGTGGATCGCTATGGAGATGTGCTGAGTGTGGAGGTGAGCGTGCTCGGCGTGTGGCAGAGGCTTGGTCAGTGGTTGCCGCTGTTGCACGAGTTGTGCGGCACGAGTCGTCACGTGGTGCAAGTGGATCCCGCCGTAGCGAGAATGGAGGGCATTGACCCCGCGACCGCGCCTCCCGGCGATTCCGTGCGCCGCGTGCGCATCCTGGAGCATGGCGTCAACTTTGAGGTGGACTTTGAGCGTGGTCACAAAACGGGCTTCTTTTGCGACCAGCGGGAAAACCGCCTGAAGCTGTCTCGTCTGGTCAAGGGGAAGAGCCTGTTGGATCTTTGCTGCTACTCGGGCGGTTTTTCAATCTATGCGAAACTGCTGGGCGGCGCCGGGGAAGTGGTAGCGGTGGATTTGGATGAAAACGCCATCGCCATGGCCGAGAGAAATGCCAACATCAACTCCCGGCGCGGTCCGCTTCGCATCAATTTTGTGCACGCCGACGCCTTCACGTATGCGCGGCAGATGATTCGGAACGGGCGGCAGTTTGATGTCGTGCTGCTCGACCCGCCCAAACTGGTGCTCGGACGCGACGAAGAACGTGCCGAAGGCATCAAAAAATACCGGGATCTCAACACGCTGGCGTTGCAGTGCGTGAAGGAGGGCGGGCTGTACGTGACGTGCAGTTGCTCCGGATTGCTGAGCGTGCCGGATTTTGAAGATATTGTGGTGCATGCTGCGCAACGGTTGGGGCGTCGCCTGCAGATATTGGAGACCAGTGGACCGGGCTGGGACCACCCCTATTTGTCAACCTATCCTGAGGGGCGTTACTTGAAGGCGCTCTGGGCGCGCGTGGTGTCATGATTCAAACGCTCGCCATCGGTCTGTCCCTCGCGCTCGTTCTGGGAATTCTGGCGCAAAAGCTGCGTCTGTCGCCCATGGTGGGCTATTTGCTGGCCGGCATTCTGGTGGGCGCTAACTGGTGGGGAATCTCGGTGGATGCCGCCACCGTGAATGAGTTTTCCCACATCGGCGTGGTCCTTCTGCTCTTCGGCGTGGGTTTGCAATTCCACTTCAAAGATCTGCTGGCGGTGCGGAAAGTCGCCATTCCGGGAGCTGTTGCGTGCATGCTGGCTCGCGCGGCGCTCGGCGCTTGTTTTTACTACTGGCTTGTGGATGATGCCGAGTGGGTGCCGGCGGTCTTCTTCGGGGCGTGCATGTGCGTGAGCAGCACCGTGGTTCTCACGCGTGTGCTGGCGGACAACAAAGTGCTTTCCACGCCGGCGGGACACACAGCGCTTGGGTGGCTGGTGGTGGAGGATATATGCACCATCGTTCTGCTGGTGCTCATCCCCGCGCTCTTTGCCGGGGAATCGCCGTGGCAGGCGCTGGGCATCCTGGCGTTGAAGATGACATTTTTCATACTCTTCATCGCGCGTTTGGGGACGCCTGTCATCGCCCGCGTCCTCACCTACGTGTCGCGCAGCACGAGCAATGAGCTGTTCACGCTGGCGGTGCTGGTGATTGCGTTGGGCATAGCCGTTTTTGCAGCGACAGCTCTCAACATCTCGCTGGAGTTTGGCGCGTTTCTTTCCGGCATGGTGGTGGGGCAGAGCAAGTTTGCAGCACGCGCCGCATCAGACGCCTTGCCGATGCGCGATGCTTTTGCGGTGCTTTTCTTCGTGTCGGTCGGCATGGGGTTTCGCGGGAGCGAGCTTGTGGAGCATTGGCCGCTCGCGCTCAGTGCGGTGTTGCTCACCTTGCTGGCCAAGCCCCTCGTGGCTTTCATCGTGATCCGCTTGCTGCGGCAGTCGGGGCGTCTGGCTGTCATGGTGAGCGCCTCCCTCTCCCAAGTGGGGGAGTTTTCCTTCATCCTGGCTTCCCTCCTCGCCGGGCAATATCATTTGCTGCCGGGGTACGCCGTGAATGTCATCACCGGCACGGCCATCATCACCATCACGCTGAACGCCGCCCTCTATCGCTTCGTCCCTCGCCTTGCCAAGTACTTTGAGGACCACGGCATCGGCGTGAAGCGCGGCGACCTCGACCAGCTCCCCGCTCCCGCCCCGGATCGCGACCGCGTCATCATGGTTGGCTACGGTCCCTGCGGGGAGATCCTCACCGGCATCCTCTCCAGTTACCACGCCGAGGTGCTGGTCATTGAAATGAATATCGACACCGTCACTCGCCTCACCCGAAAAGGAATTTTAGCCCTGCACGGGGACGCCCGCCAGCGCACGATCCTGAAGCTCGCCGGGGTTGAGAAAGCGCGTGCCATCATCATCACATCCTTCGCCGCTCCCACGGCGGAAATCACGGCGGCCGCCCGCAGCATCTCTCCGGGTATCGCCATCATGGCCTACACCGCCTACCACCAAACCGCTTTCACCTTGCGCCACGGCATGCTCAAAAAAGATCCCAATTCGCTCATCTTCTCCGGCGAAGAGGAAGCCGCCTTCGCCATGATGGGCACCCTGCTCGAACACTTCGGCGCCACCAAGGAGCAGATTGAGCGCGAGGAGGAGCACGCCCGCGCCAGTTTCGTGCGCCGCGCCCTGCGCCATCCGAAGAAATAACCATAAATGCTCAGTGCATTTAATGCGCTTATTAACAAGATATTTTGATAAAATCCGGCGCGCTTCTGCAAAAATACGGGCTTGACAGCTCGGCGGGCGATCACTATACTGTCGCGCGGATGCGTGTTGCCCGGGCGCACGAGGGCCGGCGGCAACTGATCATCTCTCCAACTTGACCTGCACTCCGGTCGGCGAGTTGCGCGAGGTACGTCTGCGCGTCCATTTCTCACCAACATCTTGATCACATGCTTCAATTTTTCAAAAAGCTTATCGGGTTGTTCTCGACCGATATCGGGATCGACCTTGGCACGGCCAATACCCTGGTGTACATCAAGAATCAGGGGATTGTGCTGCGTGAGCCATCCGTCGTTGCCATGAAGGGCAACAAAGTGGTGGCCGTGGGCGAGGAGGCCAAACGCATGCTGGGGCGCACCCCGAGCAATGTGCTGGCGATTCGCCCGCTCAAGGACGGCGTGATAGCCGACTTCGACGTGGCTGAAAACATGCTGCGCTACTTCATCAAAAAGGCCATCCAGCACCGCAGTGTGCGCGGCCCGCGCATCCTCATCGCCCACCCTTCCGGCATCACCGAGGTGGAGCGCCGCGCCATCGAGGAATCGGCCTACAATTCCGGCGCCAGTCAGGTGCAGCTCATTGAGGAGCCCATGGCGGCCGCCATCGGCGCCGGTCTCCCCGTCAATGAACCGCTGGGCAACATGATTGTGGACATCGGCGGCGGCACCACGGAGGTGGCCATCATCTCGCTCTCCGGCATTGTGCACAGCCAGTCCGAAAAATGCGGGGGCGACGCGCTCGACGACGCGATTGTGCGCCACATGCAGACAGCCCACAACCTTCTCATCGGCACGCGTACGGCGGAGGACATCAAGATCCAGATCGGGTCGGCTCACCCGCTGCAAAAGGAGCAGACGATGGAGGTGCGCGGACGCGACCGCGGAACCGGGTTGCCCAAGACGGTGACCGTGCGTTCCGAGGAAGTGCGCGAGGCGTTGCAGGATAAGCTTGACATCATCGTGAACGCCGTGCGTCAGACCTTGGATCACTGTCCGCCGGAGTTAGCGAGCGATTTGTATGACCGCGGGATCACCGTGGCGGGCGGCGGAGCCCTGCTGCAGGGATTGCGCGAGCTGCTGCACGAGCAGACCGGACTTCCCATTGAGATTTCGGAAGATCCGCTCAGCGCGGTGGCGGAGGGAACGGGCAAATGCTTACAAGAGAGCGATGCTTTGTTCAAGAACATCGACTGAGGCAGCGCCCGCACAAAAGGGCGGGGCGAGAATCGCTCCACACCCGGAAGGGGAGCCGGCTTCCGCTCGGGCCTCGCACCGTGCCGCGCGCTGCGCCACTTGGTTTAGGATTATCCATGACAGAACACTTTGAATACTTTTAGAAAAATGATCAATACCGTGAAACGCTTCTTCGGGTTCGGTCACACTAACCCGAAGGAGGGAACTACCATCGTTGTGAACTCCGAAAAATTGGAGCGGCGCGTAGCCCTCCTGGAGGATGGCGTGCTGGAGGAATACAGCATCGAGCGCGAGGGGGAGGACAACATCGTCGGAGGCATCTTCAAGGGACGCGTTAAGAACATCGAGCAGGGCCTCAAAGCCATGTTCGTGGATATCGGTTATGATAAAAACGCCTTCCTGCACTTTTGGGACGCCTTGCCGCTGGCCCTGGATTCTTCTCTCGAAGAGATCCACAAGGAGGGGCGCCCGCGCCGTCAGCAGCGCAAAATCACGAGCAAGGACATACCGGACATCTACCCGATAGGGTCGGAGATCATGGTGCAGGTGACAAAGGGACCGATCAGCTCCAAGGGGCCGCGCGTGACCACGAATATCTCGTTGGCCGGGCGCTACATCGTTCTCATGCCCTTCACGGATCAGTTTGGCATCTCGCGCAAGATTGATGATCCGAAGGAGCGCCAGAGGCTGCGTCAGATCGTGCAAAAGCTCAATGTGCCGGAGGGCATGGGCATCATCATGCGCACGGTGGCGCAGGGGCAGCGCTTCCGCCATTTTGTGCGGGACCTGGCCATGCTGCTTGAGCAGTGGAAAGAGGTTGAGGAAAAGTTCGCCGCCGACCGCAACCCGCACTGCGTTTACCGCGAGCCGGATCTGATCGAGCGCACGGCTCGGGATTTCCTGACGGATAACGTGGACACCATCCTCTGCGACAACCAGGAGACCACCGAGCGCATGCAGGAGATAGCCGGCAAAATCTCCCGTCGCGCGAAGCGTCATATTCAGTACCACCCCGCCACGCAGCCGATTTTCGAGGAACTGGGCGTGGAGAAGCAGATCAGCGAGGCCTTCCAACGTCAGGTGGTGCTGCCCTGTGGCGGCTATTTGGTGATCGACGAGACGGAGGCTCTCATCGCCATTGATATCAACACCGGGCGCAACAAGGGCAACAAGGACTTGGACAAGACCATCCTGGAGACCAACCTTGAGTCAGCTCGCGAAATTGCCCGTCAGCTGCGACTGCGCAACATCGGCGGGCTCGTCGTGGTGGACTTCATCGATATGCGCCACCGCAAGGATCAGCAGGCCGTTTACAAAGCCATGAAGGAAGCGCTCAAGCGCGATAAGGCCAAGACGCAGGTGATGCAGATCACGCCCATCGGGTTGATGGAGATGACGCGCCAGCGCATCAATGAATCGTTGCTGGACTACGTGAACGACTACTGTCCGTACTGCCACGGGCGCGGGCGCATCAAGAGCGTGATGACGATGAGCGTGGAGATACAGCGCCAGCTGAAGGCCACGATCATGCGCTACCACGACTCCGTGGGGGACATGGTCGTTGTGGTCAACAGCAGTGTGCTGTCGCGCTTCAAGAATGAGGATGCCAACCTGCTGGTGGAGCTGGAGCGCCAATGTGCCGGTCGCCTCATTTTCCGCTCCGATCCCTCCATCCACCGCGAAGCTTTCGCCATTTTGGATGCCTCCAACAACAAGCCGCTCTACCAAGTCAACATGTGATCCATTCGGCGTCCTGCCCGGTGCGGGACGCCGCCCGGTTTCGGGCGGGTCGTGACTACAGGCACGCGTCGATTTCGCGGCGGATGAGCGCTTGGGTTTCCTGCACTTCGCCGTCGGCCGGTATGCGCCGCCACCACGGCATGTCCATGGCGCCGTAAATGCGCGCCACGGCCTGCAGGAAATCCGCCTGCTCAAAGGCGTCTCTCCCTTGGCCGCGGCTCTGCACGCGCCGCAGCGCCTCCTGCACCGGGATGTCCAGCCAAAAAGCCAGGTCGGGGGCGGGAGCAAATTCTTCATTGCGTCGGCGTATTTCGGACACATCTTCGCCCGTTGCGCCCTGGTAAGCCATCATCGAGGGGTAGTAGCGGTCCAGCAGCGCCCACTGCCCCTCAGCCAGCGCGGGGAGGATGAGCCGCTCCACATGCTCGCGCCTGTCGCGCAGCAGGCATTCCACTTCCTCCTGCACGCTCAGGCGCTGCCCGGAAGCCGCTGCGGCGCGCACGCGCATTCCCCATTCTCCGCGCGTGGGTTCAAAACTCGTCACGACTTTTTTGCCCAGCTTTTCCAAATACTGTTTCAGCAAGCCTATCTGCGTGGATTTTCCGGTGCCGTCCACTCCTTCAAAGACAATTAGTTTTCCCGGTTCCATGCCCACAGCCTACCATATTCTGCCCTCCCTGACAAGCCCGGCCGGAGCCAAATTGCAGGCGAGGAGCCGACCGGCGGGCGAATAGCGCTTTGCCGCGTCTGTTCGCACTGCGCCGATTTCCCGGGTGGCGTCCATCACGGGCTCGCGGCTGTTTGTTTTCGGCGTTCAAGGTGCGCAGTCGCAGCCGTCACGCGGGATTCCAGCGGGGGTCGTCATACCAGTTCGGGGAGAAAAAGCCGAGGTCGCGGAACAGATCGGGTACGGCTTTTGAGGCGGTGGAGTAGGAGCGAAGGAGGCGCTCCTTCCACCGGTTGTCGGGTTCCACGGCGCGCAGCATGCGGCAGCAGAAGGTGAGAGCGGCGGCGGTGCTGCCGGGGATGGCGAGCCGATCCAGTTCGATGCGGATGCTTTCCGGGGCCTCCTGAAAGCGCATGCGGAGCCACCGGTTGTTCCAGACGCGGAACTGGTGGGCGCAGGCATTGCGGATCTGCGTGAGCAGGGAAACGCCGAACAGGAAATAATCCGCGCTGTCGAACTGCATGGCCTCCGCGATGCGTTGCACCAGTTCTGGCTCCAACGCACAGCGCAGCAGCTCGGCCAGATGACTAAAGTTGGCGAACTCGACAAAACTCCACACCGGCACCGTTTCCAGAGTGGCGCCTTGCTTGATTTCCGCATCCCAGGCGGCGTACAGCGAGCGGTCCTTGCGAAAGTTGTCGGCCATGCGCGTCATCAGTCTGCTCTTCGGGGAGACAGAATCGGCGTCCGCCGGCTGTTCCAGGAAGGAGGGAAGGATGCCGGCGTTGCTCGTTTGGGGCGTGCTGGAGCCGGTATAGAGCGACCACTGGTGAGCGATTTGCGTGCGCAAGGCGAGCTCCATGCGGGAGATGGCGCTGAAGAGGAGTTCGCGCAGATCGCGGTCGAAGTCGTAGAGCGCGAGCACGGTTTCCCAGCAAGAGCCCGGACGAAAATGGGGCGGCGCGGCGGGGTCGGCGTCGTCGGTCGGTTCAAGGAAAGCGGACCAGTAGGCGGAAATGCGGTAGTAGTTGATGTAGCGCAGCTTTTTTTCGATTTCAAGCTCCAATTCTCCGGCATCCAGCCCCCGGGAGCTCTGCATCCCGCGCGTCACCAGAATGTGCGCTTGCTCGGCAAAAGTTTTGTACGGCTTGGCCATGGCTTGTTCAGGTCCTCACTATACCGACTTCGGTCGGCAATGTACAGACTTTGCTGCATCATTTTTCATCATTCTACCTCCTCGGCCTCGTCCTCATCGGGCATGTTATCCGGGTCTTCGGCGGGCGCGTCGTCGGGCAGGGCGTCATCCGCCTCGTCCGCCAGGGGGTCGTGTTTCGTGCAGAGCGGACGCGGCTTCGTAAAGTCAGTCATGGTCTCGGTGTAGGCCGAGCCTTGGTATTCGCAGCCGGAGTGAGCAACCATACCCGTGTCGCGGCAGAGGCGAATGCCCTGTTTGCGGGCGGCTGCCGGGGCGGTGCGAATATCCCCCATCTTGTAGCCGCGGGCGGCCGCGCGCTGCATCACCCCCACCCAGAGCGGGAGCGCCACCGTGCCGCCGTACGCTTTGTCGGCGATGGTGACCGGGCGGTCGAACCCCACCCACACCGCGGCTGTCAGGTCCGAGGTAAACCCGCAGAACCAGGCGTTGCGGTAGGCGTTGGTGGTGCCCGTCTTTCCGCCGCAGGGTGCGGAGAACCCCATGCGCTGCACACCGGCTGCCGTGCCGCCCGGCTTCGTGATTTGCTGCAAAATGGCGGAAATCGCGTTGGAGGAGCGCGACGAGAGCACCCGGCGGACGGCGGACGGGTTGCGCCACAGCAGGTGACCGTCGGCATCGGTGATGCTCTGGATGATGAAAGGGGAAGGTCTCACGCCCCCATTGGCGAACATGGTGTAGGCGGCGGCAACTTCCAGCGGCGAGGCCTCCCACGTCCCCAGGTAAATCGTCGGTCCGGGCTTTCGGGCTGTTTTCGGGAAGCCGGCCATGAGTCCGGTGTTGATGACGCGGTCGAGTCCGGCGCGGTTTCCGACGCGCACCGACATGGTGTTGCGGCTTTTGAGCAGTCCCCAGCCGGCGGGGTGAATGCCGGTGAAGCGGCCGTCGGAGTTGCCGGGGCGCCAGCGGCGGGCGCCGGCAATTTCGCCGGGCTGGATACGGTCGTCGGAGACCGGGCTCTGCGGGCTGCCGCCGTGCTCAAAGAAGGTGGCGTAAACGATCGGCTTGAAGATCGAGCCAACCTGCCGTCGGCTTTGTACGGCGCGGTTGAGCGGAGATTCCTTGCTGTCCCTCCCGCCCACCACGGCCAGCAGCGCGCCGGTGGCGTTGTCAATGACCACGCAAGCAGCCTGCAGGTACTGCGGGCGCGCTTTGTCCGCCTCCTCGGGGGAGAGCTTGGCGATGGCGGCCCGGAACTGGGCGCGCGTCTGGTGCGGCCAGCCTTTGCGCTTTTCAAACATGTCGGTGATCCGGGTATCCAGCTCGCGCATCACATCATCCTGCAGGTCCACATCCAGGGTCGTGCGCACCACCAGCCCGCCGGCGTAGGTGGCATCTTCTTTCACATGGCGCTGGGCGGAGTCGAGCATATCCAGAATGTGGTCCACCTCGCTGCGCACCAGGTCCAGCGCATAATTTTCCATGCCGCGCAGCTGCGGGCGATCCGTGGCGATGGGTTCTGCCAGCGCGGCGTGGTATTGGTTGCGGGTGATGTGACCGTGCTCCACCAGGAGCTTGAGCACCTTGTCGCGCTGCACTTTGGCGAACCCGGGGTTGCGGTAGGGGGAGAACTCATTGGGGCTGCACACAATGCCGGCGAGCATCGCCGATTCGCCGATCGTCAGGTCGCGCGGCTGCTTATTGAAGTAGCCTTTGGCGGCTTGTTTCAGGCCCAGGAACGTGTGCCCCCAGAACACCCGGTTGATGTAGCAGGTGAGAATCGTCTTTTTATCGTAGGTTGATTCAATGCGGCGCGCGAGAGCCATTTCCGTGAGCTTGGCGTCCATGGTGCGCTCGCGGTGGTTGTATGTATTTTTGGCCAGCTGCATCGTGAGGGTGGAGGCGCCCTGGGTGGTGCGGTGGTGTTTGAACACCTGGGCCACGGCTCGCAGCAGGCCGCGCGGGTCGATTCCCCCGTGTTTCCAGAAAGAGCGGTCTTCCTGCATCACGAGCGCCTGAATGAAGTAGGGGGGCACCTCCGTCTCCAGGTTTTCAATGCTGCGTCGGTTTTCGCCGTGCAGGGTGCCTATTTCGTTCCCCTTGCGGTCCAGCACAATGGTGCGTTCGGGCATCCGCAGAATCTGGGTGATGTCGTATCGCTCAGCTTTGATGCCGTACACCACCGCGAGTATCGCGGCAAACACCAGCCCCACGAACGACAGGCTGATGACGATGCGCGCCAGCTTGGGCAGCGCGCGCGTCAGAAAGTACACGAAGCGGAAGGGGAAGGTGACCATCAGCCACAGCGCGCGCCACACGCTCATGCCCTTCCCGGGCGGTTTGCGGAAGTCATCCAGAGGGTTGGACTCGTTCAGGCGGCGGGTGTAGCGCCTCTCCGGCAGCGGAGAGCCGAAAGCGTCATCCTGCGGCAGCTCCCGCACATCGCGGTTGCGCGAATCATCCGGGTCATCCTCGGGCAGGTTGGCCCGCAGGCGGGCGCGCGGGGCCGCTTGCGCGTAGGGCGTCACCACATCCCGCCGAGCATCGAAGCCGGAGCTGCTCTCATCCTTCTGGTCGGGCTTGTAGCGCATGGAGGGGGGTGCGGCGAACTCAGGGGGCGGCGGGCGGCAACTCGGCGAAGAGTTCGTAGGCGATGGCATCGGTGATCACCACGTCGGCGATTTGCCCCACCGCCAATTCTTTCGGCACATGCACCGCTCCGTCCACATCAGGTGCGTCCCAGGCGCTGCGGGCAATTCCCGGCGCATCCACCAGCACGCGCATCCGTTTGCCCACCGTACTCCGCCCGATTTCGTCGGCAATTTCGGCCAGGATCATATTCAGCTCGTTGGCGCGGCGTTTGCGGGTAGCGTGGTGCACCTGGTTTTTCATGCGGGCAGCAGGGGTTCCCTCCTCGCGCGAGTAGGGGAACACGCCGGCCCGTTCGAAGCGGAATTCGCGCACGAATTCGCACAGCTCCCTGTGGTCTTGTTCGGTCTCTCCGGGCAATCCGCTGATGAAAGTCGTCCGCAGGCCGATGCCCGGCACCTCGCGGCGGAGCCGGGTGATGAGGCGGCGGATGTCGTCCCCGCCGGTGCGTCTCCGTTGTTCGCGCAGGATGTGGTCGGCGATATGCTGCAGGGGAATATCCACATACTTGAGCACCTTCTCGCACTCGGCGAACGCGCGGATCAGCTGCTCGTTCCAGTGTGCCGGGTGGGTGTACAGCACGCGCAGGTAAAAATCCCCTGGCAGCGCATTCGCCGCGCGCAGCAGCTCCGCCAGGTTCTCCCCGCTCGCCGGACGGTCCAGCCCGTAGAATGTCGTATCCTGGGCAATCAGGTTCACCTCTTTCACGCCGGCCTCCGCCAGCGCCTCCACCTCGCGCAGCACGTTGCGCATCGGTCTGCTGCGGAACCCGCCCCGTATGCGCGGGATCGCGCAGTACGCGCACGCGTGGTTGCAGCCCTCGGCTATCTTCACATAGGCGGAGTGGGCCGGCGTGAGCCGAAACCGCGTCGCCCCAAAGTCCGGCACCAGCGTCGATACCTTCGTGCGGTACACCTTTTGCCCGGCGTCTCCGTCCAGCGTCTTTCGCGCTATCTGCGCGATCTCCCCGGTGCAGTCCACCCCCACGTAGGCGTCCACTTCCGGCATCAGTTTCACCAGCTCCTCCGCGTACCGCTGCGCCAAACACCCGGCCACCACAATCTTCTGCCCCGCCACGCTCCGTCCGGCCTCCCGCGCACGCGCGTACCCAAGGATCGTATCGATCGCCTCCTGTTTCGCCGCCTCAATGAAAGCGCAGGTGTTCACGACCAGCAAATCCGCCTTCTCCGGCTTGCTCTGCTTGTAGCCGCTCGCCAGCAGTCTGTCCGCCATCACTTCCGAATCCACCAGGTTCTTGGCGCACCCGAGTGACACGATCGCAAACTTCTCCCGCATGCGCCTATCATACCATTCATCCGCTAAAAGAAAAGGAAAACCTGCAACCCCGCTCCATCACCCTCTCCTCCCGCCAACTGCTCATCTCTTTTTAAATGCGATGCGCTGCCATGCTGGTCGCTTGTCCTAGCGCCAAGCTGCTTCGGTTATTTTCAACAGAATTTTTTTGTCAGCCCAACCATCTCATTATCAAAAACTAATAAAATCATAACTCGTTCTTTTTCGGAGGTTCAGCAAAATTTTACTTGCGCATCGCATTTAAAAAGAGATATACTCCAAGAATCCTCAAATCTCTCGTTGTCTTTCCGAGGGGGTTGGGGGCTTTCTGAGTTCATTCACCTGTTTCTCGTCATGAAACTTCACCTTCCTTCGGGTCTTCGCAAGGCTCTCTTGGCTTGCCTTGCTGCGGTAGCTCTGCCCGCTGCCTCCATCCCCACCACCATCGCCTCCGCCTCCGGCATCGCCGCGGTGTTCCTGGCTACCAGCCAGAGGGCGAGTGCGGAGAGGATTGACCACACAGGGAGCGAGAAGGAGACTGTGGATCTCTCGGGAGCGAAAACTTACGAGAGCATCACTATCAGCGATGGTGAGGTGGAATTGAGTATCACTCCCGGTAATAACAGCAAAGTGGAGGTAACAGGGAAGTTAACGGGCTCAGGTGGTACACTCACTTTGCTGAGAAAGACTACAAACAATGATGCAGCGCAACTCGTACTCCATCAGGGAGGAAACTTTAGCGGCACACTCAAAATTACAGGTGGAGCCCGCAGTGGAGAATGGGCTAACCCGATTGTGGAAATGGGAGGTAATTTGACGTTGGGAACTCTTGATTTGGACTCCTGCGGCGGGCGATTCCAATTCCTTACAACAACAGCTTCAACGCTGACCATCACCAACAAAGTAACTTTGGATGGTTCGGATTATTTAAAAATCGACGCTTCAGGATATGCAGCGACTCAAGGAACCCATAAGGTTACGTTCACAGGAGGCGTGGATGTTCAGACAAATGCTGAGTTGCACATTTCTGATGCGGAGGTGAGCGGCAATGTAGGGGTAACTGGAGGTAAGTTCACGATCAGCGGTACTTTGGACGGTGACTTAACGTTGAGTAATAACGCGACATTGGGCGGCGGACAAATTCAAACTACCATCAAAGGGAATTTCAACTCAGGAAGCGATTTTGCGTGGTACGGAACGAATGCAAGCAACAAAGGGACGTTGACGTTGGAAAAGGGCGGGAAAATCACTGGTAATTTCACTGTGGGCTGGGGTGGAGTTTACGTCTTAGGGGACGACTTGGAAATAAGTGGGAATATAAGCACTGGAAACGGTGGGAACGGCGACGCAGAATTCCGGAAAAAGCAGGACGCAACTGATGCGGCGGTGGTGTTCAATATCGGGAGCGGAGACAAGGCATTAAGTGAGCTTTTGCCCAGTGTTACAAGTTTCGAGGTGGGCATCGGGGCAACTGGGGCGCATAAACTGACCGTAGACAATTATACGGTCAATGGGGCAGCAAAGGCGAAGGCAGGCGCTACTCTCGAGTTTACCGGCACATCTGCCGTGCAGGGCAAGCTCATGGGAGAGTCCGGAACCACGGTGAATGTGGCTAGCGGCACACTGTCGGTAGCTACAATGTCGTTCGAAGGCGCTCTATCTCTGACCGGCGAACTTTCCGTTTCGGCGTGGGAGAGCAATAAATCTCTGACTTCCCTCACGCTTGCCGGCGGAGGACATCTGAAGTTGGGTAGCGACATCACGAGTGGGACGATCAATCTGGGGACGATTACCCTCACAAACGATGCTGACATCACACTGGATGGTACGCTTACCAGTTTGAAGCTTCAAGGAGCATTGTCGGCTGGCATTCACAGTCTCAAGATCCACCTCACGGAAGCTTTCCTCCAATCCGTCATAAGTCAGCACAGTGGCACGTACGCACTTATTGAAAACGCTGCTGATAGTTGGAAGCAGTATGCCACGTTCGCGGAGATCTTTGGTTATTCAGTCACCTGGGGGGAGAATGGCAGCATCACTGTAACAAGCGCCGCTGTCGGCACGGAGACTTGGAATGACTCTGTAAACACTCTGGAGTGGTCGACGAACGAAGGTGGAAATAAGTGGGGAGAGGAACATACCACGGCGTACACCGGCGTTGGAGATGTGGAGTTTGCAGGGACGAATACGGGATCCATCACTGTAACGGTCGGTGGTGACGTCAAGGTTGGAAGAAACATGACCGTGAAGAAAGGTGCGGATGGAAACGGTGGAACTTACGTGTTTGATGTCGACAACAACATCACCGTGGGCAACAAACTCGTGGTTGATAGTGGCACGGACGTCACGTTTAATATAGACAGTGGCAAAACGGTTAAGGCGAACAGCACGGAAGTGAAGGGGAAACTCACCATAGACGGGCAAGGCAAGAAAGACTTCGGAGATGTGACAATTAATGAAAGCAGCGAAGTCATAATCAAGCAAGGCTGGAGCTTGGGAGGAGGGGCCGGAACGAAAAATTACTTCAGTGGGAAAGGAACTCTCGTATTTGATATGGCCGGTGACGGCAACACATGGGGTAGCATTAGTGATACGATCAGTCAGGACAGCGCGGAAAAGATGGAAAACGTCGCTCTCGCGAGCGGAACGTACGTAGAAGCTCAATCGGGCAGTTGCAAAGGCAAATTCAGCCGTATTGTCAACTTCTACGTCCGGGAAGGAGCCTCCCTCTTCTTCGATGCAGATTTCGGAGGAGATGCTGAGACGGGGGTGACCCTGCACTTGCAAGGAGCAGGTCTATCAAACGACGATAAAAACAAGGGGGCTCTCACGTTTTGGACGCACGACAATTACAACAAAGATGGTGGTTCAGCGACCACTACCGGGCTGGCATGGGGTATCGTATTGGAGGGAGCCACGACCATTCAGACGGGACGCCCCGATGAGGGAGCGAACAATTACGCCCATGTGCTGCAACTTAAGGGTAAGTTGACGAATGACAGCAATTATGATCTCACTAAGACGGGTGTGGGCGTGTTGGAGCTGGCGGATACATTTACCGCGACCGGAACGGCAAAGATCAACGTACAGAAGGGCACACTCAAGCTAAGCTATAGCGGTGACGCGTTGAAAGATTACACCGTGACTTTGACGAGTGGCGCCACGTTGGAGAGTGGCATCACGGGGACGGTTGGGACGTTGAACGGTACGGGGACGCTGAGTGTGACGGGCGGGAAGCTGACGCTGGGTACGGCGGAGGGGAGTACCCTCACGAACCTGAATTTGGCGAGGGGTGCGGAGTTGGCGGTGAACGCGGGGGATTTCACGATCAGTGGAGGCTGGACGTGGGGCGAGAACGCGAAACTGACCCTCAGTGCGTTGCAGCAGAAGATCACGCTCAGCGGCATTTCGCAGCTCAATGGAGGCAGCAAGGACCACATACTCACAATCCACCTGGACAACAATTTCTTTGGAAGCATTGATGGAACGACGGGAATTCAGCTGTTCGCCTCAAACGGCTTCACGAGCGGGTGGCAAGACTACTTCACCATTGAGGCAGCAGACTCAGTGACCTACCAAGACCTCCAGCTCGACAGCACCGGCAAACTCACTTGGACCAAGGCGGAGGCGAGTACACTGACTTGGAATAAGGCCTCAACTCAGAACACATGGGACGCCGCAGGAGCAAATACGAACTGGGGAACCAGTGAGCATTGGAGCAACGGCGGGAGTGTGACAGCTATCTTCAGCGATGGAACCGGCGAGGAGGTGACGGTGGATGGTGCGGTCAAGGCGGCGGGGGTGGAGGTGCAGCAAGGAACAGGCTGGACGTTTAAGGTGGAGGGTGAGAACTCGCTGACCGTGAGCGGCGGCATCACTGTGAGCGGGAGCAGCAAACTGACCCTCAGCGGGGATGGCAAGGTTTCGGCGAAAGACGTCACGCTCACAGGCGGCAGCCTTGAGCTGAGCAACACCGACCTCTACTTCTCCGAAAGCATCACCGGCGGCGCAAGCTCTCTGACCGGCACGGGTTACGCGCTCTACGCCGGCGGCGGCTCGATGATCTGGGCTGACTTCACCGCCAAGTTCGGCAGCGATGCCAATGTGTTGGGCAGCAACGTCGGCTACGGCGCAGCGGAGAAGGAGCTCACCATCACCGATGCTGTCGACTTGAAGAAATCTTTCAAGGCTGATGACGGCACGACGGTGAATCTCAATGGGGACGTGACCTTCGACGGCGGCAAGCTCGTGCTGGGCGATGACGCGGAGATCGTACTCGGCGGAACCTTGACAAAGGGGAGTGGCGACGTGAGCGTGACTTACGAGGGAACGGAGAACGGCAAAGGCACGCTGACAAAGAGCCTGACCAAGGGGCAGACGTTTGGTGGAGATGACAAGATGAGCTTCGAGAAAGGAGTGAAGCTGCATGTAGACGGACCCGGTGACGGCTGGGCGTATATCAAAAATCTGAGCGTGTTGGAAGAATTGGTCCTCACGGGCAGTGAGCTGATCTTCCAGGGGGAGAACACCATCGGCAAACTGGATACCAGCGGGGTCACGAGCAAGATCACCCTTGGAGCGGACAACGACTCCGGCTCCAATAAACTGACACTTCAGGACGATGCAGTCATCGCAGTCGATCTGGACTTCCGTAAGGGTAGCGAGATATCCTTTGCGGACCACACGCTCACGCTGCTGTGCGTGTACAACAATAATGGCGACGATTCCGACGACAAGACCAGTAAAATCTCCGGCGGAAACCTGATCTTCTCCGGGGCAGCTCCAAGTGATGGTTATAAAAAAACTTGGGATGGAGCTGTGGAACTCACGGGCAAACTCAAGATGGCCGGAAGCGAGCAGACGTTGACCGGCGCTTACGGTACTCTCTCCGTTGGCTCGTTGGTCGTGACGGGTGGGTCGCTCACCATGGGGTCGGCGGGCAAGGGAATGACCATCAAAACGGGCGGCATTGACATCTCGGGCGGCGCATTCAAATGGGCAGGCGGCGTACTGGCGGTGAGCGGAGGAGAGATCAGCGTAGGCGGCGGAGCCACCTTTGAGCTGGCGTACAGCACTGGTAGTGGCTTGAAACTGGCATGGAATGGAGCAAGCATCAACGATCCCATCATCCTGACCCTCACCGGATTCGCCGATAATGATGTTTCGGACGCCGGTTACGCCCTCTTCGGGAGCGGATGGAACGACGGTTGGAAGGATAAAATTTTCGTGACGGGCACGACGACAGATGGCAGCAAGCAGCTCACCCTCAACGAGAGTGGCTGTGTCGTCACCCTCGCAGCCGGCACGGATTTGTACTGGCCGGGCAATGGTGGAAGTAGCGAACTCGCCTGGGGAACCGGCGGTGACAATCAGTGGGCTTTGGGAGCCGACCAAGCGCCGGGCTCCGCGTGGACCACGAACAGTAATGTGTACCTGGGAGCGACCGGCGCGGCTACGGTCACTCTGAAGGATCCCACCATCACCGCGGCCAGCATCAAGTTCACCGCAGCCAACGCTGGTGCTGATGGTGGCTATACCTTTACCTCCGACCAAGCGAGCTCCACCCTCTTGGTCAATGGAGATATGCTCAATTTCACAGGAGCTGGCGACGATACAGACAATTCAAAGGTCGCCGTGAAAGCCACCTTCGACGACAAAGTGAACGTGCATGTCGTAGGAGACTTCATCAATCATGGCGTCAAATCAACGTACATCTTCAAGAACAAGCTTGTTGTAGATGGTCAGCTTGGTCTTTGGGGAGCATCTCCGAACGGAGAGACAAACGCGTCAGTGATGACTCTGGAAAAGGGAGCGGAGGTAGGAGAGCTTGATGCGAGCTGGTCGGGCAAGTTTGTGCTGGGAGATGATTTGGTTATCAGCGGCTGGACTTTTCAGAACAGTGGACACCACACGTGGTTTGAGAGGTTAGGAGGAGTGAATAAGGATGTGTATGTGGACGTTCGGACGACAATAAGTAATCTCGTCATGAACGGCGGTGGTAGCGCCGGGATGAGCTTTGGCACAGGCGTCGGCATCAAAAGCAGCAGCGGCACATTGACCTTCGGGGGTAGCACCACCTTTGCGGTGGGCGGCAGCTATGCGGCGGTCAGTGGCGGGGAGATGGTGTTCAACGTGGATGCGACGGCGGGGATGAACGTGGAGATCGGCACGGGGTCGAGCATCACCGTGAAAGAAGGGAAGAAACTTGAAGCCACCGGGAAACTGAAGGGGACGGGCGGCACCCTCAAGCTGGAGAGTGGAGCCACAGCCACCTTTACGGGAGGCGTGGAGGCATCGTCGAGCCTCACGAGCTTGCAGCTGGCGGAAGGAGCGACCTTGACCTCCGGAGGAGCCGGTACGCTGGACGTTGGCACGCTGACCCTCACCGGGCATGGGTACATCTCGCTGAGCAGCGCCGGCGAGGGCAAGATTAAACTGAGCAACGCCATCGTCGGCACCGACCAACATAAGCTGACCATCACCCTCACCGGACTCTCGGATGAAGGCTCTGACAGCCTGTTGAGAGGCGGTTACCAGCTCTTCGACACGAGTATGAGCGCCGATTTGCTCAAGGGGTTGAAGGCGCTCTTTGACAACAACCAATTAGCTATTGATCTGGGCCGCGACTGCACCTACGACGTTACACTGGGGGAGGACGGCAAACTGAGCTTCAGCAACGACACCGTCACCCTGACCCATACGGGCAGCGGCGACGAATTCACCTGGGACGACTCGAGCGACACTTGGGACAGCGCTCAAACCTTTGCCGAGGGGAACAGCGTGAACTTCAAGGGCACCGGGGAAAACACGGTGAAACTCGGCATCAACGCAACGGTGAAAAACATGACCGTGGAGACCACGAGCGGCTCCTACACCTTCGAGACGGATGGGGACAACGCCCTGACCGTGCGAAAGGCGTTAGACCTGGAGAGCGCCGCCACCTTCAAGGTCGGCACGACCGTGAACGGCAAGATGAGCGGCACCGGCGCGCTCACCGTGGACACCAAGACCTTCACCTTGGGCAACGAAACACATGACTGGAAGGGTGAACTCACCGTGCAGAACGGGGGTACTTTCGGTTTGGCGGGCACCGTGGCAGCCAGCAAACTCACCGTGGGAGCGAGCGGAGGCACGGTGGACCTCAGCGGAGCGGGAGCCGAACTCACCGTGGAGGGAGACATCGCGGGTGAAGGCAACGCCCTCACCCTGACCGGCGGCGGCAAACTGGACTGGACCGGCGGCACCCACACCGGCGCCCTCGGCAGCGCGAGCATCGAAAACGGCGAATTCGCCATTGGCGAGGGCAACACGCTCACCATGGGCGGCAACATCACCCTGGGGCAAAACGGCAAACTCTCCGGCAGCGGCACCATCAACAAAAAGAACAACGATGTGTACGTGCAATTTGAGGTGGTTGGAACACCGGAGAGCGTCAACAAAACGGTTGACGTTTGGGAGACGGACAAATTGGGCAGCGTGACGCTCGGAAATGGCGTGCACCTGCAAAAGACCGGAGCAGGGACGTTGAGCTTCGCTGACACGGGAGGTACGCTGCATCACGACTTGGAGATCGCGGAGGGCGCGGTGCAGTTCAACGGCGCCAGCTACACCCTGGAAGGCAAGCTGACCGGGCAGGGCAACTTCCACGTTGCGACGGCGGCGCTTGGGGGCAACCCGACAGCCAAAACGTTGGAGATGAAACAAGGAGGCAGCATCAGTGGAGACATGGCGCTATCGGGCTGGGGTGCGCGATTACAGCTCGACGCCGATCTGGAGGTCGGAGGCATCACGAAGCTTGAGAACTTGGGACTGAATGTCAATTCCGACAACTCCGATAACAACAACCGCTTCCGCACCGTGTTGGCCGAAGGGGAAGGCAGCGCCAACCTCACCGTCAACGTCGCCAAGGATGCAACAAAAGAGGTGGACGGCTTGGTGATTGAGGACGGCATCACCCTCGTGAAGAAAGGGGAAGGCACGCAGAAGTTCACCACATCGGCCACAACGAATGAGGCGGGCAATGGAAAAACCCAGCTGAAAGGCGGCGTGAAAGTGGATGAGGGCGTTCTGGAGTTTGAGGGAGCGGGATCCGTCATTTCCGGCGCGTTGAGCAACACGGATAACTCCACCAGCGGCACCTTGAAATTGACGAGCGGGGACTTGACCCTGTCGGGCGGCGGAACGCACGGCGGCACTTTGGAGATGACGGCGGGCACGATCACCGTCAGCACAGCAGACTTGACGGTAGGCACCTTCAAAGCGACGGCGGGCGATCTGGATGTGCAGAGCAACCTGAGCATCGGTGAAGGAGACTTTTCGAGCGGGACACTGACCACGCTCAAGATAGCCAGCAGCAAGAAGGTGACGCTCAAAAAAGGCACCCTGAAAGCGACCACGCTGGACCTCAATGGGACGTCGGGAGCCGGCTTCGAGATCGACATGACCGGAGGGGCGAAACTGGACTTCGGCGAGATCACCCTGGGGACAGACGGGAAGCTGGCCATCAACATGACCGGGTACAATAACGAAGGAACTTACCAACTCTTTGAATCGACAACGTTCGGCAGCGTTTGGAATACTCTCGTGACCACCGGCGGCAAGGAGTGGAGCGAGGTCTTCGACATCACCGGTATAGCCGGCAAAGAGCTGGAGCTGGACTCAGCGGGCTTGCTCACCATTCTGGACCCGGGCGGCATGGAATGGACGGGGGGAAGTGACGGCAAGTGGACCGATGAAGGAACCGGCGAATGGGAAGGCGGAGCCGCCCCCGGCGGAAAAGACGTACTCTTCACCGTGGAGGGCGCCACGGAGCATGGCACCGTGCAGATCGAAGGAACCGTGAGCCCGAAAGACGTCTCGGTGGCGAGCGGTACATACATTTTCGAGTCGACCGGTAGCGAAGGCGGTCTGAACATGACCACGGGCGATGATGGTAAAGGCGGCGTGCTGCAGGTGGGCGGGTATTCAGCGGAAGCGAAACTCACGCTGAAGCTGAAGAACACCGCCATCCCGGAGATTCAACTGGGAGACCAGGGCACCCTCGTGCTGGCGCATGACGACGCTTTGCCGGCGGGGAGCAAGATCAAATTCCGTGGCGGCGTGCTGGAATACAGCGACACGAAGTTGACAGACCCCAACGTGAGTGACCAGGTGGCCAACACTGCCGATGGCAGCTCCGATGTCGTCAAAGTAAGCGTGGATGGTGCGACGTACGACAGCGAGGGTGTGACCTGGGGATCGGTGGAAGCCACGACGAACAAGAATTCGGGATTGAGGCTCGCACTGGATGAGAAAGGTATCGCGAAGAGTGGCACCGGCAGCTTCGCCTTGGAGTGGAAGGAAGAGAGCACCACCACCCACAGCGGAGCTATCACCGTGACGGAAGGCGAGTTGCAGTACAAAGTCCACATCGATAACTCCAACACCGCAACCCTGAGCGGAGACGCGAAGGTGAAAAAGATCGAGGGTGGAGAAAAAGCAACGTTGGTGCTGACCGTCGGGGGCACGGGGACTTTGGAATACAGCGGAACTCTGACGGGAGACGGAGGCGTCTCCCTGGGCGGAGGGAATGGCACCATCAAGATGAGCGGTAACAGCAGCGCATTCACCGGCGAAATCGATCTTGGCGGCGGCACTGTTGAAGTAGATAATGACAACGCCTTGGGCGGAGCGGACACCACTTTGAACATCAACACCCCGAACCAAGTGTTGAAAGGCGATGGCGCAATCGTCAACGCCGGGCAAGTAGAGGTGAATCAAGACGCCACCTTGAACGGCGTCACCCTCGCCGGAACCGTCAGCGGAGCGCAAGCCCTGACTGCCGGGGACGACAAACCCGCCGGTCTGAGCGGCGACATCTCCGTTTATACCGGTGAACTCAAGACCGGGACGAGCGGCACGTGGAAACTGAGCGACAAAGCGCTGGATCAAACCGTGACCAACACCGTGAGCGGCAGCGGCACCGTGCAATTTGATGGAGATGCCACCTACAGCGGCAAAGTCAGTGACGGCGTCACCTTGGAGGGCAGCTCCGGGACACTGACCGTGACCTCTACTGACACAGG